>CADBHR010000015.1 GCA_902794475.1 uncultured Methanobrevibacter sp.
CCCAAATTTGATAGGCTATTGGAATTGCCGTTTCTTAACAGGTAATCGATTCCTTCATAGGTTGCAACAACAATATCTGCCTTTGAGACATCCGAATCAGGCAGGTTCAACTCGCCTTTTGCCTTTACACGGTTTCGTCCGACCTTGATGGCAACCTTCAAACCCAATTTAGAGTATTTCTTTTTGAAGTCACGATATTTCTGATTTGCAAGGGCAACAAGAGGAGTGAGGAAAACGAATTTCTTTCCTTTTAATGCTTGTGTAATCCCTGCAAGCTCACCGACCAGGGTCTTGCCTGAACCGGTTGCACTGACAACCAATAAGTCTTCACCTTTCAAAAGCCCCTCCTTGATGGCAAGATACTGAACCGGCAGCAACTTGGTGTTACCATAGTTCAAAAGAACATTCTTGAACTCCTTAGGTATCTTGAGCCTTTTCATGTCAACAGGAGGTATGATATGCTTTGACTTTCTGGTCTTGTCAAACAGTGTCAGTTTCCTGTTTTTCAAGGGATCGAAGTGAGGATCCAAAACAGACAATGTCTTTTCAAGGTCATCAGTCTTTTCCAAAGTCTTTTTAAGGTTTCTGAAAATCTTTTTATCAAATCCCTGAAGCTTCAGTTCCTGCTTTATGGTATCATGAGCACAATCCTTGCAGATCAGTTGATTGTGATATTTATAGGAATAGGCGGAATTGACGATGGTAATGTTTCCCTCATATGCACAGTAATCGCATACCTGTGTCTTTCTGACCTTGATGTTAAGTGACTTTAAAAACTTTTCCACCTTTTCGTCGGGGGTTGCCAGAAAAACCGCCTGTGAGCGCAATAACTTGGTGACCTCTCCCGGAGGCACAAGCTTTTCATTTAAAGTGGAGTTGTCCTTGAAGTTGTAATCGGCAACGAATCTTGAAATGGACAATGAGTCACCTTCCTGTGAGAACTTGATGTTTCCAACAAATTCAGGTTCCCTCTTGTGATTCAGCGCTCCTTTCGGTGAGCCGATTGGGTACAGTCTCCACTGTTTTTTAACTTTCTTTAAAACTAGCATCGTATTTAAATATATTTTTAATTGTTAATAAATATTAAAAAAAATAATTTGATTATTATTCGATATAATCAAATCTTGTCTCTAAAATAATAATTAATGCAAATGCAATTACTGCAACGATAATGCACGGCAACAATCCAGAAAAGTTAACGCTGACTGAATTTGCAATCTCCACAGCAGGAACTTTCAGTGACCCGAGCATTACACCAATGAGAAATGCCATTGTTATTTTCTCATGGTTTTTAAGCAGATAATTGAGTATTCTTGAAAAACCGAGTATTCCTATTAGTGCACCGACTATAAAAGCAATTATTTCAGTAAAATGAAGCTGGTGAAGTGCATTAAGCATGTATTCGTACTGACCCAACAGGAGAAGCAAGAATGATCCTGAAATTCCCGGAAGAATCATAGCGCAGATTGCAATCATACCTGAAATGAATATTACAATTAATGAATGATTTGCAGCTATAGGATTCAGACTGACAAATATGAATGTCAAGACAGCCCCAATTATAGCAAATACGATATTTTTCAAGTTTATTTCATTGAGTTTTCTAAATAGAATTACAGCTGAAGCTATAATCAAACCTAAGAAGAATGAAAAAGTTAATGCAGTGTATGCATCCATACAGTAAGTAACGACTTTTGCCAAAGTTAAAAACGCAATACCTATACCCAAAATCAATGGTATGAAAAACTTGAAATCAATTTCATCAAGCATCTGATTCCAAAATCCTCTGAAATCACCCTTAAATAATGGTCTTATAAATCCAAACTTGATTTTACTAATTGATTCTATCAAATGAGCATAAATTCCAGTTATCAATGCTATTGTTCCACCTGAAACTCCCGGAACAATATCTGCTGAGCCCATAAGAACCCCACGAATAAAAATTAAAAAAGCTTCTTTAATATTAAAACTCAATTTATCACCTTATAGTAATTAATTAGTTAAACATGTATTAAATAAGTTTTTGAAAAAAAGTAAAGATGGTTCACAAGTATTTTACTTGTGACAAGTTTGAACCATCATAATCTATGGAATTATTCATCATTGAATGGTTGCGGAAGTTCACATACTCCACTGCCTTTTGCAAGGTATGCATAAGCGAATGCTGCACAGATTGCACCTAAAATAGGTCCGACAAGATATATTGGGAAGAATCCCCAGAGGTTTTGTCCTCCTAAAATCATGTCCATCAAGTATGGTCCGAAGGTACGTGCAGGGTTGATTGAAGCACCTGTGAATGCTCCTAAAACCACAATCACTGCAGCCACAGTCATACCGATTGATATTCCGGCAAAACCAGGTTCTGCCTTTTTATCAACAGCCACACCCATTACAACCATCATCAGGAAGAATGTTCCTAAAAATTCAGCAAACATTGCCTGCATATAGCTTACGCCAAGTCCAGGAGCTGTTGCACCCAGCCCCCCGATTGCAACTGCAGGAGCGCCAAGGCATAAGAACAGACAAAGGCTTCCTAAACATGCACCGATGACCTGAGCAACAATATAATAGATACTGTCAACCAATGCGATGTTTTTGGTTACTAAAAGACCTATGGTTACCGCAGGATTCAGGTGTGCACCTGAGATCTTTCCGAACACATAGATACATATCATTACAGTCAGACCAAATGCCAAAGCAATGGCAATCCAGTCACCTAAACCTCCTAAAAGTCCAATTCCGGCAGCACCAGGAGTGATGCTATCTGAAATCAAAAGTGTTACAACAGCAGCACCTGTACCGAAAAAGACCAAGAAAAATGTTCCCAGAAGTTCCGCAAAGAATTTTTTTCTTATATTACAAGTCATTTTTATCGCCTAAACTGCTTCTCTCCATTGACAGTATTCGTGTTTGTTGTCTACAAGTGAAGCTGCAGCACAGTTTTTACATCCCCTTACAGGTGAACCTGGAGCTTCCTTGTTAAGTGCAATGATGTTTGTCATCATAGTTGCTGTAATAGGTTCGGAAGTTAAAAGACATGGATAATCCGCAAGTCTCATTAGTGAAGAGAACCTTACTGTAATTGCACATGCAGGATAAGTGTATCTTTGTGGGTTCATTACAGTTTCACTAGCCAAAATAGGACTTAAGTCAACGTCAAATCCATTGATTTTTGGCACTAATTCTCCACCAGTACCTGCTCTGAATTTCCTTGCTCCACTGATTGCATTGAATCCTCTGTAAATCATGTCCATAAAGTCACAGTTGTGCAATTCTGCAGCTGCCCCTCTTGTTGGATATTGCTGTACAAAGTTGTGGAACCTTTTGGAGAATAAGTCCACTACCATAGGTGCGTTGAATCCGTCCAATTCCAAGATGAATTCTGTTGCACAGGCTGATGAACCTGTAGATAATTTAAGTACATCAAATGCTGATTTGTAGTTGTCCAAGTTATTTCTCAATGTTGCATCGATTACTTCAGCGGTTGCCTGAACAATTGCCAAGGTCATGTCATCCTTGCACATGTTGTAGGTGGATTGTCCAATGTGGTGTCCAATGTCTCCAACACAGTATGCAGGAACAGTAACGATGTTACCGTAGTGCACTCCATCATCCATTGCAGCTTTAACGACTGGTGTCATTGCCTTTTTATATTTATTCATGTAGTCCCTTACATCAAATGATGAGTGGTCCGCATCATCCATCAATTGACCTTGTCCTTCTATAGGGGTTTTGTAAATCATCTGCAATGCTGCAATTTCCTTTTCGGTTGCTTCAGCTGCAGTTGCGCCTGCCTCAATAGCATTGGCGAATGCATCACCCACACCGTATGATGTATTCATACCCCAGGATTTTGCTGAAAGAATTGCCTGTTTGTGAGCAACAGGAATGTCTGTTTTTTGCAATATCTGATTTACCACATTACTTGTACTTCCAGGCATCAATGCAAAGTCAACTACACAGGTAGGTCCATAAAAACCGCCATATCTTCTGATTGATTCTTTGGAGATTAACGCTTCACAATCTGCAATCGCTTGGATGAATTTATCTAAGCTGTCTGCAAATTCACCGTCTTCCTCACATAAAATTTCTAAAACAGGGGGAGTCTGGAAATGTTCAATGAATGGATCATCTTCACATTTCAAGGTGTCTGTAATGGAAGATAAAATCTCAAAGTGGTTTTTAACAGATTCCTTGTGCAAGTTGATTACAGATTCTGCTTGGTTGTCTAATGCTTTCATACCTGATACCGCATCGGCATAAGGTTTTGCATCAGTTATTTTAAAGTCATTGTACCTATTTTCTGATATAACGGCAACATCTGCTTTTTGAGCAGCCATTGACTCGTCAATCATCTTTTCATATAACTCTCTCATTATTATCACCTGAATAATAATTGTACTACTAATAGGCTTTAAACAACTATTTAAAGTTAACTATTATTAGCTGATTAAAGGTTTATTTAGTGAAATATATAAATCTATTGAAATTTTCCAAAAAAATGAGTATTTATAATTAAATTTTTTTAAAAAACGGATTTTGAGTAATTAGAATTAAAAAAAATAAAGTGTAATCAATTTGGGATGGAAAATAAGTCCCTTAAAGGTTTTGCTCATGAGGGACACTGGGAAGCACATCCTCAAAAATCAGTTGTTGACATCATCTAAATTAGAATCATTAAAGATTAATTTAAAAAAAATTGATAGAAAAGAAGATGATTATTTTCCAATATCCTCTACCAATTCTTTTGCATAAGGAGTTATATTTTCATTCAGCATACGCTCTAGGAATTCTCCAGTATAGGTTCCGGCTTCGGCAACCTCTTCAGGAGTTCCGGTAGCAATCACTTCGCCTCCACCGTCACCGCCTTCAGGACCAAGGTCAATAATGTGGTCAGCAGTTTTAATGACATCAAGATTGTGCTCAATGACAACGACTGAATTGCCAGCATCAGTTAATCTTGCCAGAACCTCCAGCAATCTTTTGATATCCGCAAAATGAAGACCAGTAGTCGGTTCATCAAGAATATATAATGTTTTACCAGTACTGGTTCTTGAAAGCTCTTTTGCAAGCTTTATTCTTTGAGCTTCACCACCAGACAGTGTTGTAGCAGGCTGTCCGATTTTCATGTAACCCAAACCGACATCATATAAAGTCTGAAGCTTTTTAGTGATTTTTGGAATGTTTTCAAAGAATTCCAATGCTTCTTCAACAGTCATTTCCAGAACTTCATAGATATTTTTACCCTTGTATCTTATATCCAAAGTCTCTTCATTGTATCTTTTACCACCACATACTTCACATGGAACATAAACATCAGCCAAAAAGTGCATTTCTATCTGAACGATACCATCACCTGTACATGCCTCACATCTTCCGCCCTTAACGTTGAATGAGAATCTTCCAGGCTTGTAACCCCTTGCCTTTGACTCGGGAGTGTTTGCAAACAGATCACGTATATCTGTAAATACACCTGTGTATGTAGCAGGGTTTGACCTTGGAGTTCTTCCAATCGGCTTTTGGTCAATTGCAATGACCTTGTCAATGTTCTCCAATCCTTCAATTTCCTTGTATTTACCCGCAAACATGAATTTTTTGGACAATTTGCCCTGTGCCCCTTTGTATAGGATTTCATTAATCAGACTGCTCTTACCTGAACCGCTCACACCAGTTACACATGTGAATAATCCCAATGGGATTTCAACATCAATCTCTTTCAGGTTGTTTTGAGCGGCACCTATGATTTTTATGAATTTACCGTTCCCTTCACGTCGTTTCTTAGGAACATCAATCTTTTTAGCTCTTGAGATGTACTGGCCAGTAATTGAATCCGGATTATTCATAATATCCTGTGGAGTGCCCTGAGCTACGACTTTACCACCATGCTCACCTGCTCCCGGACCGATGTCAACAACATGGTCTGCTGATAAAATGGTTTCTTCATCGTGTTCAACAACAACAAGAGTATTTCCCAAGTCTTTAAGCCTCTTAAGTGCCTCAATCAGCTTAATGTTATCCCTTTGGTGAAGTCCAATACTTGGCTCATCCAAAATGTATAGAACACCGACCAGACCTGACCCGATTTGAGTTGCAAGCCTAATCCTTTGAGCTTCACCACCGGAAAGGGTACCTGAAGACCTTGACATTGACAGATAGTCAAGCCCCACTTCAACCAAAAAGCTTAAACGCTCCTTAATCTCTTTTAATACCTCTTTTGCAATGAACATTTCCCTTTCAGTCAGCTCCAAATCCTGGAAAAACTGATAGGAATCCTTAATTGCCAAATCACACACATCAATGATTGATTTTCCGCCGACAGTAACCGCCAGTATTTCCGGCCTTAAACGTTTTCCGTCACAGACATGACATTTCCTGTCGCTCATGAACTTGGAAATGTATTTCCTTGAATAGTTGGATTTGGTTTCAAAGTATAATCTCTCCATTCTTGGAATTACTCCCTCAAACTTACGATTTACCATATAAGACTTGTTTCTTCTTTTGAAAGTGAACGGAATCTTATCCTTACAGCCATAAAGAATAGTATTTTGATATTCGCTATCCAATTCGTTGAATGGAATATCCATACTGAAGTTGAAGTGATTTGAAACCGCTTCAAGCATTTGGTAATAATAATTTTCCCTTTTTGCTGACTTTGACCAAGGTGCGATTGCCCCTTCGTTCAATGTTAAGGTCTTGTCTGGAACTATCAAATCCGGATCTATCTCCATTTTGGAACCGATACCGTTACATTCAGGACATGCCCCCTGAGGAGCGTTGAATGAAAACATCCTTGGAGTCAGTTCCTCAAAGTTTATTCCACAGTCAACACAGGCAAAGTGCTCTGAGTATTTTTTCTCATACTCCTCCTCACCATTGTCAAACAAAACTGTAATCAAACCGTTAGTGAATTCCGCTGCAGTTTCCAGAGAATCCACAAGTCTTCTTTTAAAGTCAACATCCTTTCTGATTTTCAACCTGTCGACAACAACATCTATATTGTGCCTGTAGGTCTTTGCAAGTTCAATGTCCTCATCCAAATCCCTGACTTCACCATCGACACGGACCCTTACAAACCCCTTGTTTCTCAAGTCTTCCAGAACATCCTTGAATTGACCTTTCTTGTCACGAACAACCGGAGAGAGAATATGAATCTTGACCCCTTCACCCTCTTCAATGACAGAATCTCCAATTTGACCAATAGTCTGTTGAGATATTTCCTTTCCACAATTCGGACAATGAGGAATTCCAATCCTTGCAAACAATAATCTCAGATAATCATAGATTTCAGTGATTGTACCTACGGTTGACCTTGGATTTTCCCTAGTTGTTTTCTGGTCTATTGAAATCGCCGGGGACAACCCTTCAATTGATTCCATTTCAGGCTTTTTCATCTGACCCAGAAACTGTCTTGCATAAGCGGATAATGATTCAACATATCTGCGCTGTCCTTCAGCATAGATTGTATCAAAAGCTAGTGAAGACTTTCCAGACCCACTGAGACCTGTAATTACAATAAATTCATCACGAGGGACACTGACATCAATATCCTGCAGATTATGCTCACGTGCACCCTTGATGACAATCTGTTTTTTATCTTCATTAGTCATAATTAAACTCCTTAATAATATTAGATACTCCAGTATATAAAATACTTTAGAGAGCATTTGAAAAGTAATTCAAAATTAGATATTCTTAATTATTAGTTTTAAAATTATTAAATATTGCGATATGAGTCTGAAACAATATTATAATAAGTAAATAATCCCTAAAAAATTGAAAAAAAAATAAAAAAAAAGAATTAATAGTAAGGATCTTCAATTTGAGGTATCCTTTCATCTACATTTTGACGAGTCCATTTGGTACCCATACTTGAATAAAAACTATTAATCTTGTTTTTTGTTGATTTGCTTAACTTATATTTAAGTTTGACAATCAAACCGGAAGTATCATAGTTGTTAAAGCACTTTTTCATATGCTTAACGGTTAACCAGTTGGTAGGAATATCATGGCTACCATAGTCATAATCCCCTGAAGGATTGCCAACCAATACCTTCTTGCCGTCCTTACTTATATCCAAAATGGACACATAATGATTCCATGTATGGAACACTAAAGCGCAACCGCCTTTCTTGAGATGTTTTAAAGCAGTGCTAAATGAACTTTTATAATAAAAGCTGCATTTAAAATTGAATTTTTCCAAAGCTCTCTTAAGACCACTAGTGCTTGAACCACTATAAGAATTTGAACCGGCTTTTTGACCCAAATACTTTTCACAATAATAGTTTCTCAAAACCTGAGTGCACATACTTGCAGATGTCGGTCCGCATGTATAACCTGTATTCTGCACATCCCTCACTTCAACATAGGTATAGGATTTTCCTTTAAGGGAAACAGTAACCTGAGCTGGCCAATATCCATTCTTGTTTTTCTTAACAATTTTAGTGTTGATTGCCCTCTCAATAACGTTCCATTTTTCCCTTTTGATAATGTGATTGAGTTTTGGTTCAGCCTTGGATTTGAAGAAAGTGTATTTGCTTAATTTCTTTTTCATATATAAGCAGTAGCTATCTCTTTTTATAACTTCCTTATACTGTGACTTTAAAACGGTGTATTTCATATCACCGTCACCCATCACATAACTTCCAGTCATATAATCAACATTCGGAACACCATTCTTTAAAGGAATCTTTGATTTCAAAGGATTTTTGGCATCCCCTTTAATGCCTGTAACCTGCTTTGAATCCTGAGAAGGTGCAACAGTTGAAGTTCCACCAAATTCAACTGTGATGGAAAGCTTACCTGCTCCCACCTTAGGTTTAAATATGACAATTCCTTCGGAATTTGTCCTTTTAGTGTAAACCTTGTTGTTGATTTTGATTTTTACTATCTGATTAGCAATTACGGATTGGGTGGCACTTTTCAGATATACCCTCAAATAACCGTTTGTCAATAATATGGAATTGCCTATAGCGATTGTAGTAGGTATTAGAACGCTTACATCAATATTTTCAGTGACGGGATTGTAATAATCATCCCCAAAATATTTTATCTTAACAGAATATTTTCCTGCAGATAAAGTAATCTTTAATCCTGCACAACCATTTGAATCGGTATCATAAGTGTATGTTACATCATTTAGCTTAAAATTAATAGGAACACCCTGAAGAGGATTTCCATATTCATCCTTCAAATAGGCATAAAGCTTTTCACCATTTTTTAGGCCTGTCGGACCAAATGTGAGTACTGTATCAATTTTTAAAACGGTGATATTGAAAGTTTGACTGACAGGAGCATAATCTTCATCTCCCTTAAAACTAACTTTCAATAAATAACTATTAGCGGGCAATGCCAACCTTAAAGCAGCGGTACCATTTTCATTCGTAAAAAGTGATTGTTCTTCATCATCATTTATTTGTGCTGTTAAATTCCTATTAGATAATGATTCATTGTTTGAACCTTTCAGGGAAATTCCTATTTCTTTTCCCGTAGTGACCTCAGATGAATTTATGGAAATAGAAGAAGTCTGCTTTTCAGACGGACCGTCCCCTTCTTCAAGTTCATCTAAATTATCACTTAATTCAATAATTTCACCTGCATCATCAGTTGTTAATGCATTTGTTGAATTAATGTCCGTTGCACTAACAATAGAAACCGACAATACGGCGAAAATCATTAAAATAAATGCGAATTTAACATGTTTTTTTGAAAATAACATCAAATATACTTTTGTTCAAAAGGAATATAAATAATTAATGACAATTTATCCAAAAACAACAATGTAAAATATTTTCCCTGACCTAAAAAAATAGTAAAACCTCTAACTGGAAAACTATTTTTCAAACCCTTTTAAAGCATATAATTTATTTCTCAAATCAGCCGCCCTTTCAAAGTCAAGCCTTGCAGCCGCATCCTTCATGTCCTTTTCCAAATCACGGATTAACAATTCAAGTTCATCTTTTGGTATTTTACTAACATCACGGCCGATGCCCTTGTATTTTTCATCCTCTTCAGCAAGTTTCTCCTTAAGGGTCCTTTGGGTGGACTTTGGAGTGATTCCATGAACCTCATTGTACTTCATCTGCAGCTTGCGCCTTTTAAGTGTGATGTCATATGCCTTTTGAACCGAATCAGTCATCTCATCCACATACATGATAACACGACCATTGACGTTTCTTGCAGCACGACCTATTGTTTGTATCAGGGAGGTTTCATTTCTTAAAAATCCTTCCTTATCCGCATCCAAAATGGCCACAAGAGATACTTCAGGCAAATCCAAACCTTCACGAAGCAAATTGACACCTACAAGCACGTCAAACTTGCCTCTCCTCAAATCATCCACAATGTCAATTCGCTCAAGAGTATCGATTTCAGAGTGCATATATCTTACCTTAACGCCAATTCTTGCATAATAATCTGTCAAGTCCTCTGCCATCCTTTTTGTCAAGGTAGTGACCAAAACTCTTTCATCCTTCTCAGCGGTCAGCCTGACTTCCTTAAGCAAATCCTCAACCTGACCAGTTACAGGACGAATCAGCACTTCCGGATCAACCAGACCAGTCGGCCTTATGATTTGCTCGACTACATTTCTTGATTTTGCAAGTTCATATGGCCCAGGTGTTGCAGAAACATAGATTACCTGATTTACTGATGATTCAAACTCATCAAACCTCAAAGGACGGTTTTCCTTAGCGGACGGCAATCTGAAACCATGTTCAACCAATGTTTCCTTACGTGCACGGTCACCATTATACATCCCCCTAATCTGAGGAACAGTAACGTGAGATTCATCAATAATTGTTAAAAAATCATCCGGAAAGTACTTCAAAAGTGAATACGGCTTTTCTCCCCATTCACGTCCGGACAAATGCATTGAATAGTTTTCCACTCCCGGACAGTATCCCATTTCCTGAAGCATTTCTATATCAAAACGAGTTCTCTGCTCCAATCTTTGAGATTCCAACAATTTACCCATGGAATTCAGTTCAGACAATCTTTCATCCAATTCGTTTTTAATCTTTGACAATGCAACATCCATTTTGTCCTGGCCAACAACGAAGTGCTTTGCGGGGAAAATCATATACCTCTTCAGTGATTCCTTCTTTTTGCCCGTGACCTTATCGATTATGCTTATGGCATCAATCTCATCTCCGAATAGCTCTATCCTTATAGGAGGAGTTCCATGAACAGGATTGATTTCAATTACATCTCCCCTGACCCTGAATTGACCCCTGTCAAACTCAATGTCATTTCGCTCATACTGCATAAAGACCAATCTGGACAATATTTCTGAGCGCTCATAAATATCTCCAACGGCAATTCCAAAGGCAAACTCTCCATAGTCTTCAGGCGAACCGATACCATAAATACAGCTTACGCTACTCACAACAATTACATCATCCCTTGAAAGCAATGATTGAGTAGCTGAATGCCTCATTATATCAATATCATCATTGATGGATGCTTCCTTATCAATGAAAGTGTCAGTTCGGGGAACATATGCTTCAGGTTGGTAATAGTCATAATAGCTGACAAAATACTCAACGGCATTGTCTGGAAAGAATTCCTTAAATTCCTCATACAATTGGGCCGCAAGGGTTTTGTTGTGTGATATGACAAGGGTAGGCTTCTGGACCTTTTCAATAACATTTGCCATTGTGAAAGTCTTTCCAGAACCTGTTACTCCCAGAAGAGTCTGTTCCTTTATGCCATTGTTTATGCCTTCAGATAAAGAGTTAATAGCTTTTGGTTGGTCACCCAATGGTTTATAAGGAGATTTTAGCTTGAATTCTTTCATGATATCTATTTCTTAATTGTGATGTTGAAACTAATGTGTATGTAACTTGGCGAACAACAGGGAGTGACTCTTTGGTCCCTTACAATTAACTCCCCATAGCCTTTCAATCGCTTATTTAAATCTTTTATAACATTCGGAACTATTTCAGTATTAAAAACTTTAAGGGAACCTAAAAATACCGTTTTGGCAGACATATTCATGACTGAAATGTCCTCAACAACATCAGGTTCCGAATATTTTGTCAGAATATCGTTGGATATATCGATTAATTCTTTCTTAATTTGATCTTTATCCATATTTACTGCCTCAATGCATCAGCAATAGATTTTGCAAGAGAAACACGTGAAGTGTCTGAAGATAAACTGTTTGTTCCAATGATTTTATTGGCACCGGCAGCATAGATTCTTACGGCACCGTTATTGGTCAATATCGGATGTACGCAACATACATCAACTGATGATGCTCCATATTGCTTCAATATGTTGATTGCATTGACGATGGTTCCTCCAGTTGCAATAATGTCATCAATGATAATTGCATGCATTCCCTTTACGGAGTCAACATTGACTGTGTTTTCACTTTCACTGTCGCATCTCACATCCACGATTTTAGTTTCCACCTTATCAGGACCTAATCTGACTTTTGTCAGATAGGTACAGTCACAGCCGATTATTTCAGATATTTCCTGTGCAAAACCGTATGCCCCCTTGTCCGGAGCAATGATCAATGGCTTTTCATCGCTTTTCCTGAAGAATTTTTTATCCAGATATTCGGCAATGGCAGGCATTGCTGAGATGTTTCTTGCAGGAATGTCAAAGAAGTTCAAAACACATTCCTCATGAATATTGAAAGTGATGAATTCATCTGCACCTGCTGCCTGAATCAATTCACAGATAATCTTAGCGGAAATTGTCTCTCCTGGATTGAAACGTTTTTCCTGTCTGGCATAACCCATATATGGGACTACTGCCCTTACTTTTTTAACTCCCAAATCCTTAAGATTGGCAATTATGAACAATAATTCCATCAGATTTTCATCTTGAGGATATCCTGTTGACTGAATAACGGTCACTTCATCTTCAAGTTCGCCGTTAATTCTCAAATACCTTTCACCATCCGGAAACTTGCGAGTTTCAACATAACATAATTCTTCATCGAGTTCACGTGCAACATGAGCTGCTAAGTCTTGAGAAGCTGAACCACCTATAATCACAATATCACCAAAATTCTATTTGAAATAATATATGTTTTTGATAATTAAAAAGGTTAAGTATTAATATCATAAATTATTTAAAATATTTAACATGAAAAAATTACATTTGATTTTACTAGCGATAGCGGCAATAGTGGTAATATTTATGGCATCCACACTCGCCAGTCCTGTTTTAATAGTATGTGAGGATATGGGCGAAGATGGAAGTATTGATATGGCTGCAACATTTTCACTGGCAGGATTTGAATGGATTTATCCTGGAAGTTCATTTAATTCACAAGGACAAACATTGCATAACGTCCATATAGATAATCCTCAAGACCCATACGGTGCTGCACGTGACATAATGAGTTATACATACCATTTCACACCACATCTGGTTGTTAGCTTAACCAGTGAAGGCGCCGAAGCAATATTTGGAGGTGGCATTGTAGATGATATCCGTGCAAACGATGCATATAACGGTTATGAAGGCAATGAAAATGTTCCTGGAACCATGTCAAGGGGAGATGCAATAGACACTGCAATGGGCCAAAACATGCCTAATATACTCCAAATTCCGGTACAGATATTACTTGGAAAAATCACTTTCCATTTTGTCTAATGGAACATTACATAAAATGAAAGTGCAACACCAACCAATGAAATCATCATCATTATCAAACCATGCTTCCTTAAAGTCGGATGCTTTGACTGCACCAAATAAAACGGCATGAAAAATCCAAAAAAAGTAAAAATAGCAAAATTCGTGTGTTTTGAGATTATTCCTGCAACAAATCCACTCCATGATAGGAATATGGTTACAATATAAGCTCCAATAAGTGCTTTTTTATTTATCTGAGGCTGTTGCGCTCTATAAACATAAACATTGTTGGGCTTTAAACCTTCAACTAGAGGAGTGCCGCATTTTGCACAGAAATCATAATCGTCCTGATTAACAAATCCACAGTTTTCGCATGTTCTTGTCATTAGTTAAAATTAATATCTTTTAATATAATTATTTTTCCAATTTCATTGCGATTTCCTGGAAAAATTCTCCCAGATAATTTTCATTGGTTAATTCAGAATAATATTCAAATCCCAATTTTTCCAGAACCCGTTTGGATTGATTGTTTTCAATCCGATAGCTTGCATAAATCTTCTTAACCCCTAATTCATCAAATGCCCTTTTAACCAAAGCCTGCGATGCTTCAAAAGCATAGCCGTTTCCCCAATACTCTTCGCCGATCCAGTAGCCCAGTTCAGCCGCACCTTCGCCCCACCAATGGTTTGTATCCGGATGAAACAGCAATCCAACACATCCGATAGGGACATCATCCTTTACAACTGCATAAGTTTCTCTTTTAGAAAAGACTGTTTTGATAATGTTCAGACTATCCTCAACACATTCATGAGGGGGCCAACCGGCAATTGGACCAATATTTGGGTTTTTTGCAAAGTGATATAAGCATTGCGCATCGCTTTCCTGCCACGGCCTTAAAACTAAATTGGAAGTTTTTATAATCATTGAATAAAGTTTGTTTTGAGAGGCTATAAAACTAATCAAAATACACACAATTTATTAACTAAGACAGACATATAACTAATTATGAAAGTTAAAGACGGAATAATTGGTTTAGTAGTGGGAGATGCATTGGGAGTTCCTGTCGAGTTTACTTCAAGAAGCGAACTTGAGGAAAATCCTGTCACCAGAATGGAAGGCAATGGAATGTACAACCAGCCAGCCGGAACCTGGTCTGACGATACATCAATGACACTGGCTACAATGACCAGCATTATAAACAAAAAAGGAATCGACTACGATGACATAATGGACGAGTTTATCGAATGGTATATCAACAGCAAATACACAAACAGTGATGATGGAAGATTTGACATAGGGATTACCACCATAAATGCATTAAATAACTATAGAAATGGGGCACAGGCATTGGAATCAGGATGCGATGGAGAACGTGAAAACGGAAACGGCTCACTTATGAGAATTCTGCCTCTCGCCTATATAAAGGACATCGACTATGAAACAATAGAAAACGTTTCAGGCGTTACACATGCCCACAAGAGATCAAAGATTGCTTGTGTTTTATATGTCGAAATAGCCAAATCCATGCTTGAAAATGACGATTTGACTATCGAAGAGCACATTAATTCGGCATGCGATAAAATCAAAGAGTATTACAAAGGTTCAGAAGAATTGAAGCACTTCCAAAAAATATTTGACAATGATTTGGACGACATAAACGGAAAGGGTTATGTAATATATACCTTTGAATGCGTTGTCCATTGCCTGTTGACCACCGACAATTATATGGATGCAGTCCTAAAAGCGGTCAACATAGGTGAAGATACCGACACCAATGCGGCCATTTGTGGAGGACTTGCAGGAATCTATTACGGATTTGATTCAATACCTGTAGATTGGACAAATCAAATCAATAGGATTGATTACCTGCTTTCATTATGTGAAGAATACGAGGCATTTTGTGATGAATCTTAAGGAAACCATCAAAAATATGAGGGCTACATGCAATAATTATGTAGACCCTAACCTGTTTGCTTTCATCATTGGTGATGATTGCCATATGGGCACCAACAATATCCTTGAAATCGAAGGATATGGAATCAATAATGATGATTCCTATGAAGAAAGGCTCATGAAAATTCATGAAAACGAGCATATCTTTCTACCTGCAGGCATGATGACTTTCATGCCCATAATAAATGAATGCGACATATTCTGCGAAAATGACTATAATCTAAAGCTTACACAGGAAGAATTTGATGAATATGCAGATGAGGAAGAAAAGCTATTCGGCATTTTAGTTAAAAAAGACAGTAATGAGTTTATTATCGGCCAAACTGATGTCTGCAACTGCAGCATTGATGCATCATTTAAAAAGATAGAAAAAGATGATTCCGAATTTTTTAAAAAAATAGAAGAAATAATTAGCAAAAAGATAATTTAGTCAAAATTTCTTTTTATTTCTTCCCACATTGACTGCTCTTCTCCACAGCCAGTCATTATAATGTAATTGTACTTGGATTCCTTAGCGAATTGAGTTAATTTTTCAATTCTTTCATCCATCGGATCATAAGGTAGCGGATAAAAGTCACAATTATCGAAATCCTTTTTGATAATTTCATAATACTCTTCAGCTTTTTCTATAGATTTCCTTCCCGGAACGACAATTATATGATCAGGATTCATGCCTTTGATTACATCATAATGGTCTTCAAAGATTTCCTCTTCATCCACATCAGGAGTGGTGTAGATGAATTCCAATGGACCGTCAACATACTGCTCCATGAATCTTGCATTGATTTTAGTTGCATCCCCATTATCCCCCTGACCGATTCCGATGAATTTGTCATCGCATCTGACCACTTCAAACCTTCCAGGCGGAATGAATGACATATCCAAGTTATTGAAAACGTTTTCAACCTTATTTTTGATATTATCCACTTTTGGAGTGAATGTTGCATAAGCGGTGATTGATGCTAAAGTATTGTAAATATTATGTATACCAAAAGGAGGAACTGTAAGATTTACCTCAAATTGGACATTTTTGGAAGCCACATAATTATAGATATCCCCTACAATAGTCAATTTCCAATTGTCACTGTTGAATTCGACATTGGTCAATTTGACATTAGGTTCCGGTCGTTTAAATCCGCATTTACAGGAATAAATTCCCCTATGGCTTAAAAATCTCATTGAATAGTCTAAAGTTTCACCACAGTTAGGACATTCAACAGGGCTGGCGTCATCGTCCACAATATCCTCAATGGCCAAACCATAATAATTTATGGTAACATCCTTTTCTTTATTTAATCCAATCAGTGCAGTTCTTGGATCGTCGCAGTTTGTAACGATTACTCCTCTGGTCATGCCTTGTGAAAGCAAGGTTTTTGCACGATAATAATCAGAAAACGGATTTTTAACGCCTGCAACAGCAGTGTGTTCCTTGGAAATGGTTGTGTAAACAACACCAATAGGGTCAATTACCTTTTGAACTGTGTCAGGAATTCCATATTTCAAGTTACGTATTCCGTACTCAAAAATTCCCAAATCTCCTTTCTGGTTTAGGATTGCAGTGGCAATTGAGTGGATAGTATTGTTTTCATAACTTTTTCTGAATTCAATGTCTCCAGTCATCAACTTAATAAATAATGTAGTGGTAGTAGTTTTTCCATTTGTTCCGGTAATAAGTACAGAACCTATTTTTAAATCTTTTGCAAGCTCAGAAATTGATTCATGACCTCCAACTCTATCAAATACATATCCTGGAATATTCTTACCTCCACCAGGACCCACTTTTGAAATTTGAGTAACAACTTTACCGGATAATTTTGCAACATTAAACTTTAACCTACTTACCATAATAATACATTATTATTATAAAATATTTATAATTAATGGACAAAACTTTAAAAAAATAGAATGTGAAATTATATGAAAATATTAATTTAAAAAAAAATATAAATAATATCCAACTAATTTGTAGTTGGATTATTAATGCTTGTTTGTGGAACTTTATCAGCCACTTTAGAGCCGATGTTCTTCATTTTCTCGATTAACTTATCTTTGTTGGAACCGCTAATCAAAATGTTTTCCAGAACATCACTTAAAGTTTCGGTCGGAATGATTTCAATCATGTCTTCGTATTTTTTCTCAATCATCACATCTTTCATGTTGGATTTTGGAATCAATACTTTTTTCATTCCAGCTTCAGCAGCCGCTTCTATTTTAGCAGTTGCACCACCAATAGGCATTACATCTCCACGCACATTCAGTGAACCGGTCAATGCAACAGTCTGATCAATCGGAATCTCTTCAATAGCAGATATTACTGCTGTTGCAATACTTACACTTGCTGAGTCACCTTCAACTCCATCATAGGTTTGGATGAACTGAATGTGAATATCATATTGGGAGATATCCTTGTTGGTGTATTTTTTGATTAATGCACTAACGTTTTGAACTGACTCCTGAGCTATTTCACCCAATTTACCGGTAGCGATTATCTGACCACCGTTTTTGGATTGTGTAGGTGCGGCTTCTGCTGCAATCGGAGATACAATTCCACTTCTGTCACCAATTACTGCAAGTCCATTGATAAGACCAACTCTTCCGCCTTCAGCGGATACCATACTGTAGTCTTTTCTTTGCATGATTGATCTGTCAGCTATTTGCTGTTCAAGGGTTCTTGCATATTTCTTGGCTTCAACCACATGTTCGGCAGTTACAATTTCTGAGCCTTTTTCAATGGCCACATCTCCTGCTGAACGTACAAGTCCGCCTAAATCCCTTAATCTTAATGTCAGTGCATTCTGTTTGCCTGACCTTCTTTTTGCTTCCATGATGATTTCATCCAATGCATCGGTTGCAAAATGAGGGATTCTTCCATCATTTTTGACTTCTTGAGCTACGAACTGGACAAGCTTCTCCCTGTTCTCAGTGGTATCGTCCATATAATCCTTCATGAACACTTCATAACCGTATCCCCTGATTCTTGACCTCATTGCTATGTGCATTCCTTCAAGAACCTGCAGGTTTCCTGACGCCACAAGCACAAAGTCACATGGAACTGCCTGGGACCTTACCATTGCTCCGGAGGAGTTTTCACTTTGACCTGTGATGGAATATTGTTTTTCCTGCATTGCAGAGAGTAATTCCTGTTGGGTCTTCATGTTCATTGTACCAATTTCATCAATGTATAAAACTCCCTTGTTGGCCTTGTGAATCATTCCAGCTTCCACACGTTCGTGTGCAGGAGTTCCTAATCCTCCTGATTGGTATGGGTCGTGACGTACGTCTCCTAAAAGTGCACCAGCATGAGCTCCGGTAGCATCCATGAATGGGGCAAATCTTGCCTCTTCATTATTAACCAGCAATTTCGGAGACAAATTATTTGTTTTCGGTTTAATCTGTATGGATATAAGTAAGATTAATGCAGCTGCAATAATGGATTCGAGCAATCTTCCGTACATGAATCCGATTACCAGTATTCCTCCTATTGCAAACATTGTAATAATTGTTTTTCTTTCTTCATGACCTTTAGCTGAGCCTTTTGTTGCTCTGACTATCTTTTTGCCTTCACCTGCAGGCACTGTTCTGATTAAGGGATGGTTGTTGTCTTCCACATTAGGATATACTAATACATCTTGAAGAACTTCATGAGGCAATATCTGTGCCATACCTTTTGCAAGCATTGATTTTCCGACACCCGGATCACCAATGAGCAAAACATTCCTTCTTTGTTTTGCCGCTTTCTTGATTGTTTCAATGGACTCTTCATGCCCAATGACTTGATCAATTAATAAAGGTGGAACTTCAATATCTTGTGAGCTTTTGATATTGTCATAATCTAACATAGGTTTGGTTTCTTCACCATCATCTTCCTTGATTTCAGGTTCAACGACTACTTCGACAGAATCTTCAACTGATTCTTCTTCTTCAAATTTCATAAACAAACCTCACTTGTATTAAATTCATCATTAAAAAATTAAGTTTCATATACTAT
>CADBHR010000016.1 GCA_902794475.1 uncultured Methanobrevibacter sp.
CCATGTCATTTGGGCCATATCCGCTCAACATACCTGCCGGCGGATATCTATGCAAGATACAACAGGATGATCGGCAATGATGTCCTGATGGTCTGTGCAACCGATGAACATGGAACTCCGATTGCAGTTAAGGCAGACAAGGAAAACAAAAAACCGATAGAGATTTCTAAAAGATATCATGATATGATTGTAAAGGATGTCGAGTCAATGAACATATCACTGGACAACTTTACAAGAACTACAGACAAGGCTCACTACGAGCTGGCTCAAAACTTCTTCAAGTCATTATATGACAATGGATATATCTACAGGGAGGACATCCAGCAGTTGTACTGTCCAAACTGTAACAAATTCCTTCCGGACAGGTATGTTGAAGGTTTATGTCCTGTCTGCGGTTCCGAAGCAAGAGGTGACCACTGTGAAAAATGCGGAAAGGCATTGAATCCGACAGAGCTTGACGAGCCACACTGCATTACCTGCGGAACCACACCTGTAATAAAGGACACATTCCAATATGCATTCAAGCTCTCAGAGCTTGAGGATGCACTGAAGGAATATATTTCCTCAAACGATAACCTGCCTGCAAACGTCAAAAACTATGCAACCAACTGGCTTGATGAAGGACTTACCGATTGGATTTTGACCCGTGACATGGACTGGGGAATACCTGTTCCATTGGATGAGGCAAAAGGCAAGGTGCTTTACGTTTGGATTGAGGCGTTTCTCGGATACATCTCATCCGCAAGCCAATGGTCAAAAGTCTCAGGAAAGAAATGGGAGGAATACTGGAACGATTATGTGGTCCATTTCATCGGAAAGGACATCATCTACCACCATTCAATATTCTGGCCTGGACTTCTTAAGGCATATGGATGCAAGTTGCCCGACATGATATATGCAGGTGAATTCCTTTCCCTCGAAGGCGAAAAGATGTCCACCAGCAAAAACTGGGTAATATGGATAGCTGATTTTGTAAAGGACTATGAGCCTGATTTGCTCAGATACTACCTGGCGATAAATGCACCTTTAAACAGAGATTCAGACTTCTCATGGGATGACTTCCAAAGAAGAAACAATGACGAACTGGCTGACGTTATCGGCAACTTCCTGCACAGGACATTCGTATTCACCAAAAAGCAATTTGACAGCAGGATTCCCGAATATGTGAATCCAACTGAAGAAGATGAAGAATTCAGAAATGCAATTGAAGAGTTGCCTGATAGAGCAGGCGCATATATAGCTGATTATGAATTCAGGGAAGCCCTTCTTGAAATATTCAAGGTGGCCAAAAAAGGAAACAAATACTTCAATGATGCAGAACCATGGAAGACCATAAAAGAAGACTCACAAAAGGCTGCAAACTGCTTATACTTATCTAATCAATTAGCTAAAACCTTAGCTTACACCTTAAAACCGTTCCTCCCATCAAAAGCAGACAAGATTGCAGAAATAATGAATCTCGGTTCACTTGACAATTGGGAGGATGCCAAAGTTTCCCTGCCTGCAGGTCATGAGATAAACAAGGCAAAACCTTTATTCAAAAAGATTGAAGATACAGAAATTGAAGCCCAAAAGGCAAAACTTAAAGAAAACCTAACTGAAAACGAGGATGATAACATGAGTGATTTAGTGACAATAGACCAATTTGATGAATTTGTAATAAAAATAGGAGAAGTTAAAGAAGCTGAAAAAATCGAAAAGTCCGACAAGCTATTGAAACTGCAGGTCGACCTGGGCGAGGAAAAGCCTAGACAGATTGTTGCAGGATTGGCCAAATTCTATGATGCAGAAGATTTAATCGGAAGAAAAGTATGTGTAGTCGCCAACCTTCAGCCTGCAAAGCTATTCGGAACATTATCAGAAGGTATGATTTTGGCAACAGGTGCATCAGGTGCACTCTTGACTCCAGATGAAAAAGCTGAAATCGGCGAAAGAATTCAATAAATAGATTAAAATGCCTGAATCTGTCCTAGTTAACAAAGCCGAGAACTACCTAAAAGAGATTGCAGAGGATTCAATCAGTCTTGATGACATTGAAGAGTTTGAATCCTTCAAGAATCTTTATTTTAAACTAGATGACAGATTAAACTATTTGCAAAAGATGAAGGGTGACATGGACCGACAGGGGTACACCACACCATTCACATCCTTAAGCAAATACGGAACAAAGACAGTATCTGAAGCGCCCGCCGATGAGATAAGGGAAACCAGCCGCCATAACCAGATATTTAGGTCAACTGCCAACGCCAAAAAGAACATTCTGGACCGAGTGAAATCAGCCATCGACTCACATATGATTGCACTTGGAAACCTTGAGCAGTTCGGATACGTGAAATGCAATTCATGCTATAAGAAATATTCAATGAGTGAATTCAAGGACATGGCAGGTCAATGCGACTGTAAAAGCAAATCATTTTCATTTAAGGTGAACAAGGAACTTACCCACAGGCTTGATATAATACCTTACCTGCCTCTTTCCGGAAATTATATGGTTCTGAGGAATGAACTCTCACAGTATACAAAAGAATCATACAAGCAGGTTATGAAAATCCTGAAACAGGAGCGAAAGGGTCACGTCAAGACAATAACCCTTGTAATCAAATTCAAGGATGAAAACAATCGTTTGATTCGAAAAACAATAACATTGGGCTCCGAATATATTGACAATTATGAGGAAGAGGCAAGAAACAGGTATGGTAGAAATGTGCGCATAGAGGACATGAAGTTCCACAGGACAAAACCGGCAATCATTGACGACAAGCATGCCAGAACCGCAATAGCACTGGCTTATGTCGGTTATGCTCAGAGAATAATAACTGAAATTGAAGACGACATATTGAAGCGCAACCTGACTGATTTCAAAAGGATAAACAAGTATGATGAAATCCTTGAGGAATATGAAAACAAGAGACCTGATTTCATTGATGAGTATGACCATGATGCGATAGATGCATGGAGAAAATCCGAAATCGAGAAGAGATTCAGAAGCCTTAACTATTTCGACAGATTCGGAAACATGACTCGGTCCCTCAGGCGTGACATAAAGATCAGGGAAAACATCTATAGGAACATATTCCAGAACATCGCATACACCATGATTGTATGGGACATGTTCAGGTATTACATGACAACCTCAAACAGTTCCAGAAAAATCAATCTGGGACCCTTTCCATATATACGTGTAGAGCTTGACCGTGAGCAGAGAAAGGCCTTCCAGACCACATACGATAAGGTCATTGAGATTCTCAATGAATTCACAGACATAAAGATTATCCCAATTCCTGAAATGGATTTGCTTTTATATGAAAAGTTCAAGTTTGAAAAGGAGATACGCAATTCACATATCAAGTTTAACCATGTTGCACTGGGTGCCGCATTGATTAATCAGAACTCCGAAATAGAGCTTGAAAGGATAAGCAATGCATTCAACATAAACGAGTCAAGAATAAAAAAGGAAATCAAGCATATAGATCAAATCAAGAATCCGAAAAGTGACAAATCCAAAAAGTTCCTTGACCTGATCAAGAAGTGATAATATGGATAAGGAAGTCACTACAATTCATATTACCAAGGCACTGTCATCTTCCATGATTGTGGATTTGATTGATGAATATCCCAACCTTAAGGAGATAACATGCGCTCCCAGCGTATACAAGAGAACCTCAAAGAAATATATCGAAGCACTGAAGACTCTGGACATTGAAGTCCGTACAGAGTACAATTGGGGAGCCAAATCAAGAAGCAACGGCATCGAGTTTTATGTAGCTAAACTTTCCAATGAAGGTTTGAGCGCAAGACAGATTTCCCAAAAGCTTGACATTCCATCTAGCCGTGTTTATTATTTGCTTAAAAAAAGCAAAACTGATTTTGACAACAGAAAAAGGAAACATGACCACACCAAAATCAAACAACTGAAAGAGAAAGGATTAACGGCAAAGGAAATTTCCGAAATGTTGGACATTCCTTTGAGAAGCGTCTATTATATCCTCAACAAAAAATAATTGTTATGATTAATTATTTTAATCAGTAATAAGATATATTACATTATGATGATTTTACCCCAACTTCCATTATATGCAATTGCAATAATCTGCGGCTTATTGTCTTTTGCGGTAACAAGATTGGCAATGCCGAAAATTATTTCCAAACTCGAAGCGGCAGACATTGTAGGAAAGGACATACATAAATCCTGGAGACCCGTCGTTGCTGAAATGGGCGGATTTGGAATATTGTTCGGTTTTATAATAGGAATGTTTTCCGGAATATATATGCACGATATCCTGACATTCCCATTGGTGATTGTACTTGTGGTCATTCTGCTTGTAGGAATGATTGGTATTGTTGATGATTTGCTTGCACTCTCATCAAAGGAAAAGTTTTTTTTACTATTTCTTGCAGGCCTTCCATTGATATGGGCTGCACCGCCTAATGTAGGTATTTTGTATCTGATTACCATCCCTATTGCTTTATCAATAGGATCCAACCTGACCAACATGCTTGCCGGTTTGAACGGTATCGAATCAGGTTTGGGCGTCATTTCAATGACTTCACTTACAATAGCATGTATCATCTTGGGCAAATACGACGTTACAATCATTTCAATGAGTATGCTCGGTGCACTGATTGCATTTCTTTATTTCAACAGATATCCTGCAAAGATTTTCCCTGGAGATACCGGTACTTTAATCATTGGAGCGGCTGTTGTGTGCATTGCATTCATCGGTAGGGTAAAACTGATTGCATTCATTGTGCTTATGCCAAACATCATCGATGCTGCATTGAAGTTCTATTCAGCCGGAGTAATGAACAGGCAGCAGCAAAAGCCTACACAGTTGAATGATGACGGAAAGCTGGTCCGTCCGGAACAGGGTTTCAAATCATTGATAAGACTTGTTTTAAGAAGGCCTATTGCTGAGAAGGATGCAGTTAAGATAATATGGGCAATAGGTATACTGTTTGGAGTTTTAGGTATAGCAGTTGCTTTGATGATGCCTGGAACACTTGAAAATAAGACACTTATGAACTTCCTGCAAATCAAGGAAATGTTCTATCACATATAGGTGATTTGATGAGGCCTTACGTAATACTTAATGCGGCAATGACATTGGACGGTAAAATCGCAACAGAAACCGGAAGTTCAAACATTTCCGGAAAGAAGGACCTTGAAAGGGTTCATGAAATAAGAAAGGAATGCGATGGCATAATGGTCGGTATAGGAACAGTCATTGCAGACGACCCGAGGCTTACAGTTCACAAGATTGATGCAAAACCCGAGGACAATCCGATTAGGGTGGTCGTCGACAGCAAATGCAGAACTCCTGCTGATGCAAGAATTACAAACTCAGACGCTAAAACCATAATTGCAGGCGCCAACGAGTACAAGGAAGACTTCATGAAAAGCGAAAACTACAAGACTTTGAAAGGCCGTGGCGTCAAGTTCTTCTTTTCAGGCGACAAGCGTGTTGACCTCAAGGCCCTTATGAGCTATCTTCATGAGGAAGGCATTGAAAAGCTGATGCTTGAGGGCGGGGCAACACTCAATTTTTCCATGATAAAGGCAGGACTTATTGATGAAATTAGCATTTGTGTGGCACCAATGGTAGTTGGTGGTGCCAATTCAAAGACATTTTTCGATGGCGATGGATTTAATACAATGGACGAATCAGTAAAGTTAAAGTTGATTGATTACTATCCATTAGATAAGGACTTCATTTTAAATTATAAGGTCTTGAATGACTGACCGGATATTATTTTATACCATATGAAATCATCACCTGCAAATATGCTTATTGATACCGATGTCAATGTGGTCAGGACAAATATGAAAAATACGCTTGCAGGTGTCATGGCAAAGAACAATAACATCATAATGATTTCGCCAATTATGAATAACCTTAAGGGATTTCCTGTTTTTACATAACTTAAAAAACCCAAAAGAACCGGAGTCATGATTATTGCCAATATGTAAAGTATTGAATCGTATAGGCCTACAAGGTTCATGACAGGCAAATTTAGAATGTTCATGAAAATATACATCTCAATGACTGTCAGGAAGAATCCCTGAACCCCTCCGCAGATGGCCTGGGACAGCGTATGCTTTTTTAAGAGAACCCTTGACCAGATTAGGACTGGATATATCAGGCCGAAAATTGCTCCGAAGGGACCTAACAGCAATATCAATGCACCTACAGGACCTGAAAGTCCTGTGGTATGCACGCTTATTTTCCATTTTGTTGTAAAAAGCAGTACCACACCTGTGTTTATTGAATAGCAAAGAAGCAAGCATGTCAGGAAGTTGTCAAGCCTGAATATATAGCAGATGAGAAATCCTATAAAATATGAAATAATTCCGACTATAAGCGGCATGTACCTGTCGGATCTGTTGGAAATGTCGCTGTCGGTATTCAGCCTTTTGGCCCAGAACAGTATGATTGCCATAGGCAATATGGAAGCGAATATAAGGGAAATCACTTCCAGAACAATGAATTTTCCAAAATCAAATCCGTTTGGAGTAAATGATAATGTCACACAGATTAACATGAACAACGGAATGCAGATAATCGGAGGATTAGTGAATGTTGAAATTATTTTAGCTATTTTTAGTCTGTCCATATTTATATTATATGATTTTCTGATATATAATCATGAAAGTCAATGTTAAAAATCATACGATGATGTATCCGGCTCCCGCCGTAGTTGCAAGTGCCTATGATGAGGAAGGCAGAGCAGATGCATGTACCCTGGCATTTGCCACAATGTGTTCCCATCATCCTCCGGCAGTCATGATTGCAATCAACTCAACCCTAAAAAGGAAAACCCTCAAAAGCATCCTCCATTCAAGGGAGTTCTGTCTGGCTTTTGGAAGTGTTGAACAGGTTGGCGAGGTGGATTATCTTGGTATAGAGTCTGGGTATCGCCAGGACAAGCTGTCAAAAATCGGTTACACTCATCAAAAGGCCAAAAAGGTTAATGCGCCAATAATAAATGAGTTTAATCTGTCACTGGAATGCAGGGTAATGCATATTGCAGAGGTCGGTTCCCATACCCAAATCACCGGAGAAATCGTCAACGTCCAGGCTGAAGATGACATAGTGGACGATGATGGCGGAATCATCTTCGAAAAGGTGAATCCCATTGCATATGATGACATTACGCACTCATATTTCAGTCTCGGGGAAAAGATTGGTGATGCATTCAAAGTCGGATTGAGATTCAGATAATAGGAATTTTTCATTCCATTTTCATTTCTTTTTTTAAAATTGTTGCAAAGTCAATAGTTGTCAATGCAACAGTTTATATACTAGAAAATATTAATACTATTTATGAAATCATTAGTAGCATATTATTCAAGAAGCAACATTACAAAAAAACTTGCGGAAACTATTGCCAATGGCGTTAACGCAGACATTGAAGAGATCATCCCTAAGGAAAAATATCAGGGAAAGCTCGGATTTGCACGTGCAGGCAAGCATGCCATGTCCGAAAAGATAATTGAAATTGAAGAGTTGAAGTTCGACCCTGCAGACTATGATGTGGTCTATATAGGAGCGCCTGTCTGGGCAGGAAAAGTCGCAACACCAACACTTTCATACATAAAGCAGAATGAAGGAAAGCTAAACAATGTCAGGTTCTTCATGACTGCCGGAAGCGATGATTTCAAAAAGTCATTCAAGCAGGTTGAAAAATACTCACTAAAGCCTGTCAAGACATTGGGCCTGACCACAAAACAGGTCAAAAAGGATGAATTTAATTTGGATTCATTTTTAGAGTAGGTAAGATGTCTTTTGAAGAATTAAAAAATATGGACTGCTCATCAATTCCAATCAGCAACCTGATTGCAATGATTGCAAGGGGCCAGTCCATCTATATGAACAGCAGGCTTGGCGATTTGGGCATCAATGAAACCCAAATGCATTTTTTGTTTGAAATATCACATCATGACAATCTCAACCAGGAAAGGATTGCAACAAGATGCAACATAAACAAGGGTGCCGTTGCAAGATCCATCAGGAAGCTGGAAGAGAAGGGATTTGTTGCAAGAACAATTGATGAAAACAACAGACGTCAGAATATGGTTTCACTAACCCAAAAGGGCGAAGAAACCCTATCGAAGGCAATTAAAATCCTTAATGAATGGGAAGATGAAATCATAATGGAAAAGGGTTATGTCGACAAGGAACTGTTGCAATTGGTTTTAAAGGAAATAGCTATTAAGACAATGGAGTTAAACGAGAAAGGGGAGTAAAATGGCAAAAGATAAAAGTAAAAATATTGAAATGATTACAGGAGATCCTAAAAAGGCTATCGTCAAATTGGCATTGCCTATGATGCTTTCAATGTTATTGATCATGCTTTATAACATAGCTGACAGTATCTGGGTGGCAGGGCTTGGTGCAGACGCCCTGGCCGCAATTGGATTCATCACACCACTATTTATGGTATTGGTCGGATTGGGTAACGGTATCGGTGCAGGTGCAAATTCACTTATCGCAAGATACATTGGAGCCAACAACTACAAGCAGGCAAACAATGCGGCTCTCCACGGTATATTATTGTCAGTTATCGTATCAGTCATATTTACAGTGCTCATTGAAGTGTTCATGGTGCCTATTCTGCAGTTCATGGGTGCGGGTAACACAATCCAATATGCATTGGACTACAGCTACATCATCTTCGGATTCCTCTTCATTTTCGTATACTCAGGAGTCGCATCAGCGATATTCAGGTCTGAAGGGGACATGAGAAGGGCAACAATTGCAATTGCTGTAACCGCAATTTTGAACATCATACTGGACCCGGTTTTCATCTATGTGCTTAACTTTGGAATATCCGGTGCAGCATGGGCAACAGTCATATCAGCGACAATGTCATGTATAGTCATGAGCTATTGGATCTGGGGCAAAAAGGACCTTTACCTTGATTTGTCATTCAAGAACTTCGACTATCAGTCATATATCATGCTGGATACTTTGCAGGTTGCGATTCCGTCAACATTGGAAAACATCGTATTTTCCGCTTTGGCAATAATCATAAACTCAATGCTTGTTATGGCTGACGGAACAACTGCCGTAGCAGTATATACTGCATCAATGAGAATCGTTCAATTGGCAATGATTCCTTTGATAGGTATCGGAACAGCCGTATTGACAGTGGCAGGTGTTGCATATGGGGCGCACAACTACAAAAACCTGCAGACTGCACATTCCTATTCAATTAAATTGGGTTTTATCGTATCAATCGCCCTGGGAATTGTCATATACATATTCTCACCTCAAATTGCATCAATGTTTGCATACACCTCAGCAAGCTCAACTTTGGCTCCGCAAATTGCACATGCAATATCCGTGCTGACACTGTTTGTTCTTGCAATCCCTCATGGTATAATGTCCTCAATGATGTTTCAGGGTGTTGGAAAGGGAATCTACTCACTGCTGATTACCCTTTTGAGGTCATTGATTCTTGAAAGTGTATTTGCATACATATTCTGCTTCATCTTCGGATGGGGAGTTGTTGGAATATATGCAGGTGTAATTCTTGGATGTTTCGTTGGAGGAACAGTGGGATACATCTGGGCAAAGGTCTTCATCAGAAAATTCAAGCAGATTTCAATCAAAAAATACAAGGCAAAAACAGAAAACTAGTTATCCGATAACTAGTTTTTTATACTTTTTTTAACTAATAACTTAACATGGAATTCATAGTCGGCAACAAGAAATACTCAATATTGAACCATGAGCTGTACATCAACTACCTTATGGTGAACGAATACTTCAGGCATTATTCAAAATATGACTATGACATTCATTTCGATTTTTTAAATCCTATTCTAAGCAAGGAAAAAATTGATTTTGACGATATCCTTGAAGGCACAAAGGACCTTGAGGAACTGATAGAAAAAGAGGAAATCACATTCATTCCTGCGGGGCTTAGAATTGATGAGCATTTAAATGAGAATTTCAGGATCAGATATCAGGATTTGGAGTTTGTAAACGTGAAAGTGGGGGAAGCTGTCCCCTTACTGATAGCCCTAACCACTCTTTTAAATCACAGACCCATAGTATCCCTATATCAAATAGAAGAGGAATTGAATCATTTTTTAGATAATTTCAGGGCATACAGAAATGACTAGCGCCTGATTTTGCATGGCTTGATGTGGCATGTGCTTGTCTTTTTCCAGTAGCAGTTGTTGCATGTCTTACAGAAGCTTTCGCCGTTACCTTCAATCTGCCAGTCAACAAGAAAGCTTGGATCATGGACAAATGGCCTCTGCATGGATATGAAATCTATGTCTGTTTCGTTCAGGATGTCGTTAATCTGGTTTTGGCTGGTTGCGCCTCCGCCCAGAATGACTGGAATGTTTACCCTTTTGATTATTTCCTGTGTCGCATCAATCAGCGGGTTTTTGTCCCTGTTTTCACGGGTGAAAAACTGAGGAGAGCGTGGACGGGTAATCTGAAGGCTGTCAACACCATGCTTTTCAAGCAATTGACATATATTGATGGTCTCATTTAGTGTCATCCCATTGGTTGTGCCGTCAAATGCATTCAAACGGCAGTTTATATGAAGCTTTGTGGTCTTCTTTATGACCTTTATCATCTCAAGAACTATTCTCAGGCGGTTCAGGGTGCTGCCGCCGTACTTGTCTTCACGGCTGTTGAAGGTTGGATTGATGAATCTGGCAAGGAAATAATAGTTTCCAAGACCCAGTTGGATTCCGTCAAATCCTCCATAATCGAACTTTTGGGCCGCCATGATGAAATCTGCCTGAATCTTTCGCATATCATCAATGCTTACATTCTCAATCGGGATGTTCTGCTCTGTTTTCTTGTTGAACTGAACCATACCGAGCTGGGCAAAAATCGGGACGTCATAGATATGCACAAGGTCGGTCAGATCACGGGCCTCCCTCACAAAGCGGTTGTAGTTGACGGTATTTGAATACTTGGAAAAGACATCCCTTGGATAAAGGGAGTACAGTTCACTTATAATCAGCCCCACACCGCTGGCGGCTATATTTTCATATCTGTTATATATCTCAGGAGTCATGTTTCCTGATTTTTCCCTTTGGGATTCCCAAAGTCCAGTTCTGACGATTCTGCTGTTGAGAGTAAAATCCCCGAATTCACATACATCAAATAAGTCTTTCATAGTTATTGATTTAACTGAAATGATATAAATAAATTAACAAAAAACACATTTTTCAAAAAAAGTCAATGCAATCTTGCAGGCGAATTTTTGATTTGAAGCATCTAACTTACAATTTCTGATTTCAAAACTCTGCCATTATAGCATACCTGATTTTTTTAGATATCATTATTCCCTTTTGATTTGGATGCTTTGAAACTTATTGTCTGAGTTTGAAATATTGTCATGACCTTATAAAATTGCAGGGATTTAAAACTGCTTATTTTAAATATTGGGTATGCACAATACTTTAATTGGGAAATGACTTAACTGATATTTCCCACAACCGACTGCGCGAAAGATTGGGCAGGATTTAATCTTGCCTAATCTCCTCTATTAAAAAATAATTATAAATAAAATAACCTACATATCATTAGTCATGTCTTTTAATCTTATTTCAACATTTCTAATTGCTGTTGCCCTTGCAATGGATGCATTCAGTGTATCCATGACTAAGGGATTTACACAAAAGCAATTGACAAAATCACAGATACTGTATTATGGACTCTTTTTTGGAGGATTTCAGGCATTAATGCCAATTTTAGGATATTTCTGTGGCAATGCGATTGCAAGTGTCGTGGAATCCCTTGCATCAATAATCGGATTTATCCTTCTTCTGGCCATCGGTTTGAACATGATTCGTGAAAGCCTTACCGGAGATGATGAAGAGATTACAGACCATTTCTCCTTTAAGGAAGTAACTCTTCTTGCAATTGCAACCAGTATTGATGCATTCGCAGTCGGAATAACAATAGCGCTCCTGAAAGACCCTATATGGATATCCTCTGCAATCATAGGCATTGTTGCATTTCTATTCAGCATTGCAGGAATATTCATTGGAAAAAAGCTTGGAAACTATGTTGGAGACAAATTCCAAATACTTGGTGGAGTCATCCTTATTCTGATTGGAATAAAGATACTGTTGGGATTCTGATTTGAGATTATTCTTCAAAAACAAAGTGAATTAACATCTATAATCCCCATTTCACATTTATCTTTTTTTAAACTAAAAACTGTTTTAAATCAGCCATTCGATTATTATTTATTTATGGATTAATGATTGTCTGAGTTCGTAATATTGCTTCGACTTTATAAAATTGTAGGGATTTAAAACTGTTTGTTTTAAATATAATGGAAAACTAATAATTCATAAGGACAATAACCCATTGTTATTTTTCGAACCAGTGCTGACCGGCACAATATTCTGTCATAAAGTTTTGATAACTGTCCATGCATAACCATCTTATTAGACCATTGAAATTATTGAACATTTAAGGGATAAAATGAGCAGACGTCAAATTTCTAAAATCTATCCTGGAATCATCCACCTGAATAGAAAGGAGGAAAAATGGTTTGAAAGGCTGCTGAAGAGGGATGGTCGCTGTCAGGCATGCGGCACAAAAAGAAACCTTCAGCCACATCATATAATTCCCTGCCATGTCTATGATAAACTCTATCTTGATGTTGATAATGGGGCGGTATTGTGCCAGTCATGCCATGACAGATATCATCATACATGCTTTCCTATAAATGCCGAGACATTCAGGGAATTTTGCCTGAAAAAGCATCATCCTAAAAAAAAGACAAAAAGCAAGAAAAGATATTCAAGGAAAAAATATGAATCCAGTCCTTTATACTCTAAAATCAAAATCAATGATTTCACAAAACCTGAAAAACGTAAAAGGAAACGAAAAAAATCCAAAAAAAGAAAGCCTAAAAGATTTAATCCAATATTCCTCACAAAAGAGTGGGGAAGTGATGATTGGGAATATAGACAAAGAATGGAACTTGAAAAAGATGTATTGGGGGATATTTATGAAAAAGAAAGAGATTATTGAAATTCTGCAAATGATTGAAAAGGATGAAGACATTGAGATTCTATATGCCTGTGAGGCAGGAAGCAGAGCCTGGGGATTTGCAAATGAGAATTCGGATTATGATGTCCGTTTCATTTACAAGAAGCTTAATGTGAAGGATTACCTGTCACTGAATGTGCAGAGTGACGTGATTGAATATACCGGTGATGAATCAGATATTGTGGGATGGGACATCAAAAAGGCATTGAATCTCCATTATAAAAACAATCCAAATCTGAGGGAATGGATCATGTCAAGGGAGGTTTACATTGACAATGGAATTGATTTCATGTTTTCAGGTCTTGGAGGCTTTGAGATTGATGTTTTAAAGAATCATTATTCTTCAATTGCCCATAAACATTGGAAAAAATACTGTCCTTTGGAGTTTAAAGAGCAAAAGACAAAAAAATACCTGCATGTAATCAGGTCAATACTCTGCTGGAAGCTGCTAAATCGAGACATTTATCCTCCAATCAATCTCATGGAACTCTTATGTCATGATTTCATAAACCTGAGTGATGAAATTAGAAATGCCATCATCGATTTGGTTGATTTTCATAAGGGCAAAGGTGATTTAAGCGAAAGGACAGTGTTCATATTAAATAATTTCATCATGGATTCACTATCAGTTATGAAAACAACCAAAGCAAGATCATTCAAAAATGTTGAGGATTATGATGAAAGGTTTAGAGAACTTTTGCTGGTTTGCAGGTGATTATGATGATGGTGAATTTTCAGGAAATCTTTGAAATTGCAGTTCTGGTATATGAGTTTGGCGAAATTTTAATCATCAACAATATTTTGGTTGATGAATTCACATTTGGCAGCTATATTTCAAATTTCTATGACGCATAATCTGAAATAATTTGTCATAAAATTTAAAAAAATAAAAGTTTTTTGAGAAAATGCCATATTTAAACCAAGACATATAGATGAGATTATCCCTATTTGCATGTTTTGAAAAACACTATCCTGAGTGTGAAACTCTGAAATTTAAAAAAATTAATAAAATTTATAAAATTTAATAAAATTCATTGTCTAACTCCAATTTAAGGATAGCACCAGAGTATATAAAAAATTAATTCTTATAATATATCATATTTCCAACAAATATTCTTTAAATCATATAACAAAAAGATATATGATTGATATAATCAAAATAAAGTGATATAAAGCATTATTTTTAGTAAAATTCTTATTAGTGTAATATTACAGTAGTCGGAAAAGTATTTCCGTATATTGTCCTTGAATATGTATTAATAGATAAATATATAAAAATAGTTATAATAGGTGATTACCCATATTACCTATAAATAGTAATAATAGTTATTTACCTATTATACTTATAGTAGTATTATATGTATATACCATACTTCTGTATTTCCATATATACAGAAATACAGAAATGTATACTTTCCATATATACAGATTGTAGGTATTGTACTTATTTTACCACTAATGCTCAAGTAATATTAAGAAAATGCTCTAAATCAATAACTCCATATATATCAAGCTAATGAAATATGACATTTTCTTTAAATTTTGTTCTTTTTTAATAAAATTGATGAAATTTAATAAATTTCAGCGACGATTACGATATTTAATAAATCTTACAACTTTCATTACGATGAAGAACAATATTGCAACGAAAACTACAAATCCTACTATGACCAGCAATATGAATAAATTGTCAAAATTCGAATTAACGTTTCCAAATGTTAATGTTCCGATCTTTTCATAATTTGGACCTAGCGGAAGCTCTGAACCCTTATAATGAGTGTTATTAAAGAAAACATCATCATAACAATCTGTATTATTCATATCCACTAAATGCCCATCATCATTTGAAAGGTATATGTCTGTAATGTTCGTTCCTTTTTCATTAGTATAAAAATCATATGTAAAGATATCACGTCTATTAAGACCAAATACATCAGATTGGGCCAATTCAATCATTGATTTTATATTATCACTTGAATTTGAAGTAAAATTGCCCGCTCTGGAATACTCATATTTATTCGGCAGGGAGATATACTCTCCAGGTTTGAGCGTTCCTATTTTTAACTTTTCATCAGTGGCGAAACCATAATTTCCATTAGGAGCCTTGATAATTATATGTCCTTTCTTATAAGCCTGTTTAATTTTTTGAATCTTTTCTAAAGCGTATTTTGAGATGCTATAGTCATCGGTAATCATTTCTGTGGCAATATTCTCACATTTCTGATTATCTTCACCGTCATCAACTCCACCTAATCCAATTACCCAACCTTCTTGTGTTACAATTACATGATTAAAATAACCGTTATCAGTTTTATACTGTTTAATTGCAGGATGACCATGCCAATTTACCTCTTCGATATGTATATCAGCGCTTTGATTGGCATCACGTCTATAAGACATTATTGTGTGATTGCCATCTAGTTGCAAAACTACCGAACAGCAGCCAAATTCATCTGTTTCATTTGAAATAACTGGTATTGCATCAGTATTTTGATGAGACTGCATAGCATAAATTCCACATATGGAAATAAAAATTATAAAAATACTCAATACAAAAATTTTATTCTTTAAATTCATATATATCAATAATTAAAATGTTATATTAATATATTTGATAATTGTAGTATTTAAATTAGATTAATTTTGTATTGAGATTTAAAAAAAAATAAATTATAAAAATCTATTGGAATTTGCCCTTAATTTATGTTTCATTTGCTCACGGTCAATGTGGATATATTTATCTGTTGTTTGAGAGTTGGAATGACCTGCAATTGACTGTACCTCTGCAACTGTTAATATTTCAGCATAATGGGACAATGCTGTGTGTCTTAGTATGTGAACACTCACATTTTTGGTATAATTTATTGGACAGTCAAATCCCTGAGTGCTTATTCTCTCATCACATTTACGGGCGTGTTTCTTGATGATGTCCTGAACTGCACGTTTTCCTATACGTTTGCCTTTGATGTTTGTAAAGAGTTCTTCTCGAATCTTTTCTTCATCGGCCTTTTTTCGCTGAATTATTGGTCTATACACTCCATTCGTATTTTTCCGGAGTTTTGTGGTGCGTTCCTTCATCATGTCATTGAGGCTTTCAAGTGTATCATAGGTGATGAATGTAGTACGGTCCTTCAGCTCACCTTTGGTGGTTTCTGCACGCAAATAAACATCAATGAAGTCGTTGGTATCATCAGGCATGACATAAAAACCGTTATCATCAAGAGGAACCTGAATATCGGTTTTGTTCAGTAAGACCAGTTCCTTTAGCCTCATTCCGGAATCAATGAATGTCCTGCAAATTGCATAATCTCTGATATTGCCGCTTTGTTTGATGGTATCTAAAAAGAAATTGGATTGTTGCCATGTTAAAGAGATTTTTTCAATTCTTTTTTTGGCAGTTTCTGGATCTTCGGCCTTGACTTCAATGATATCCTTCATTTTGATGGTTTCGTGCTGGATTTCTTCCTGAACGTCTTCTGAGTTGATGAACTCCAAAATATTCATCATATATGTCTTGACAGTGGTCCTTTTATTGCCTCTCTTCTTCAGGCAGTGCCTACGGTAATGTCTTAATTGCTTTTTGACATTTTTGTCATTTAATTCATCTATTCCATTGCTTTCAAGATATTCTATGAATTTGGATATATTAAAAGTTTGCTTTTCGATTGTTTCCTTAGTTAAGTTTTTTACCTCTTGCTTTTCTTCCAAGTATTCATCTAGGTAGTCGTTTAGCTCATTGACCTCGATCATAAGCTTTTTGCCTCCTAAATTTCTTTACTCAAACCCTTGATATACTATTGATTTTTTTAATATATAAAGACTTCGTATCTTTTCATTATTAACGTATATTATTACATAAAATATACGTTCTCTTTATATATAAAATTCGGACAATTTCGGAGTTTGCAGGGAAATGTTGAAAGTGAGGTAACACATATACATCAAGTGGTTTCAAAATGGTGATTTCTTCAATTTTAGGATTGGTAATAATAATGTTGTAAAAAAGTAATAAGAATTGCAGTTGAAACTTTTAATCGAAAATTTAATTTTTGATGGAAATGAATGTTTGCATTAAAATATTCAAAACTGTGATTCACTTCAAGTAGAAAATATTTATTATAATATCATATAAATATATTAAATCATGACAATCAAAAAAAATTATGCAATTACAAATCTGGAAACAGAAAAAATTCCAGATGTTAACAATATCATACGTAAATATGCAACAGTCTCCTTTAGATCTTCATCATATATCTATTTTGATATGGAACCAGTTAAAAATGAAGTTATTGAGGATATGACCTTTTTCAAACTGGAAGCTGAAGATGAATCCAGTTTAGATGAAAAATTTAAAGAATTGACCAATGAGATAGACCAGATAATCAGCAACTATGCAATAAGAGACGAGAACACAGGGGAACTGCTTGTATATCTCAAATTCGTAGGTGAACTTAGCATAAAATTCGACAATATGAATTTTATAAAAGAGGGCACTTATGAAAAGATTGATGAATTGAAAAATTTTAAATCAGAATTTGGAATCTGCAGAGGATATAAACCTAATTTCCGCATCATGGAAGGTCAACACTATGAAAATCTTAATAATAAGCCTGAAGGTATTTATCTGCTCTGTCGCAGCCAAGAAAATCTAATGCAACTAAAAGAGTTACTGTCCGAAAAGATTATGGAAATCGATTCTGATTTTGTGATAGAATTTACACAATTTGACGACCCTATTCCAGAGAATAATACAAAATTTAACCTCCTTGATCTTGAGAGGTCCGGACACCTCTATTACGAAAACCTGGATGAAAAGTGAATTCAAATTCTCAAATTCCTTAATTTGAATTGTTTAAAGAGAGTGTTTTGAGTGGAAATAATCAACGTAAAATATAACTTAATTCGTATATAATCCGAATATTAAACTTTTCATTCTTCATTCATTTCATCTAAATGTTTGAAGGGAATGCACTCAAAAAATCATACTTTTGATAAAAAAAGCATCAAAATCAATTAAATTAAAAAAAAAGTTTAGAGGAATTAAAATCCTCTATACTACAGCAATTTTATATTTATAGACGTAATAATATCCATATGTATAATGGTAATGTGTACTTGTTTTGCCACAAGGGCATTTGAATTTGGAAGTTACTTTAATGGTTTTTTTACTGGCCTTATATTTGTGTGATTTAGGTATGTATTTAATTTTAACTTTGTTAGTTATTGCCTTTTTGTAAGTTTCACCATTTTTGGTAAAGCGTTTGAAATGTTTCATGATATTAAAACCGGAAACATATGCTACGGCTTTTCCATTTTTCACTGGCCCATATGTGGTTTCACCAAGAGATTTTATTTTAATCTTGCCGTTTTTAACTTTTTTGCCGCTTTTAGTCAAAACTTTGATGATAACTTTTTTAGAGCTGCCTGTATAAACAGATTTGTCTTTAATAACGATTTTAGTTTTAACACGTTTTTTCATGACGGCTTTGGCTTTGACCTTTTTGGAATCCTTATAGTTGGCGCCTTTGAATTTAGATGTGTATTTATATGTTTTCACTTTATTTAATTTGACTTTTTTGGTGGCAATACCTTTTTTAACAGCAGCAGTGTATGTTTTCCCGTTGATTTTAAAGGTTACTTTTCCTTCGTTAACCTTTTTACCTCCGCTAGTCACTTTTGCTTTAAGTTTAATTTTGAAACCTTTATATTCTGTGACTTTAAATGCTTTGATTTTGACAGCAGGTTTTGTGATGGTGGCTGTCTTTTGAACAACATTTGCATTTATATCTGCATCAGCTGATGAATATTCGACTGTCCAGGTTCCGGCACCTACAGGCGGTGTGAATGAAGCCTGACCGTTTGAATTCATAAGATAAGTCTTAGTTACTGTTTTTTTAGTCTTTTTGTTGGTGAATTTAACAGTGATATAACTGGAAGTAATAGGTTTTCCAGTTGCCTGATCTGTCATTTTTACAGTCATCTTTGCACCGGAATTATAATATGAGTTATAATTGTTGGCGTTGATTACTGCTGTCCCGCTAACTCTTAAAACAGCGGTGTCCATAACCACATTGTCATCATAATTCACAGCCCCTAAAACATAAGTGCCCGGAGCAAAAGTATTTTTTTCAAAGGAAGGTTGATACTCCCTTGCAGTTGTTTCAGTACCTTTTAATTCCTTATTATAAACTATATTTCCGTTTAAATCCACAACACGCAAATAAAAATGGAAAGATTCGGAACTGTAAGTACAAGGTTCCATATAGTATGAAATTTTCTCTTTTTTAGTGGATGAAATTTCATAGTGATCCTGCAAATCTATTGTATACCAGCTTGAATATACAACTGATAATGTTTCATCAGATGTGTCCATGCTTGAAATGGAACTATCTTCTGATACGGCTAAATTTTCCTCCTCGCTTGACTTTTCCAAGATGTTTTCCCAATTCAGTTGAAGTTTCTTCAAGATTTGCATCATCTGCAGATAAGACATCAACATCATCAGCCGCACTTGCGGTTGACACTGCACAGATGCCAATTATCAGCAATAGCAATATCAAAATTCGTTTTTTTCTTTGCATTTTATCACCATTTATAATGATTTAAATATTTTTCGTTAATATAATATATGTTTTATACTATATTTAAAGAGATTGTAAAAAATAATTTTTAGTATTTGGTCAACATGAAAAAATTTTGTCTTATAGCCATTTCAAACCCGAATGGGACATGACTCAAATTCTATAAAAAATTTCATGTATAATCCTGATGGTTAAAAAAATAAAAAAAGAATAATGGTTTTAACATTATTCGAGTGTTGATGGATCGATTGGTGTTAGGTTGTTTAACTTGTTGAACTCTTCTAATGCGTCATAGATCTTGTCAATAGAAACGTTGTCGTCATTATATGAATAAAACTCGATTACGTATTCCTTGTCATTGATTTTGACAAGTTCATCAATTCCTGCCTGTTCGTTTACTCCATCTGTGTAATTGAATGTGTTGTTTAATTTTCCCGGAACGGTTGTGTATTTGACGCCAGTGTCGTTTTCAAATATTGATTTTAACGGTTTCACGTCTTTTTCATTTATTATGTCAATGTTGATGTTGTTTGCATCGTTTGCGTAGTTGCCTGCACCTAAATTTTTAAATCCGTCGGCAACCTTTATGTCTGAAAGTTCTACTGCAGAAACCATTCCTACAGCACATATCAATATTAGTATTGCTAAACTTATTTTTGTTAGTCTCATATTTTCACCATATAATATTTAGGTATGCCTAATATTTATAATTTGTTGAATTTTCAAATCAACTGGAATATATAAATTATTGTTTAAATCCTAGATTTTGGTGAAATAATCAAATCTATTCAATACATAACCACTTTAACCTGTGAATCATAGGTTAATGCCTTTTTGGACAGGCAGAAACACATTTCTATTATCTATTGTACAGGGAGAAATTAATGACTAAATTTCCAGTTTAGCTAATTACTCCATTTCCTGCTGAGCTCCTTATCGGAAAACTCACTATACTCTTTACAAACCTTATACTTCTCTGATACATTATCTTCAAAGAATTTTAAACAATAATCCTTTTTAGGACTATAATTCTCACAATCTTGATGTATATTACTCATTCATATCACCTGGTTTATATATTTCCAGCATTAATATTAATATTTTATTGCTGT
>CADBHR010000017.1 GCA_902794475.1 uncultured Methanobrevibacter sp.
AAGTAAAGTTTTAGCCATACTCATAATTTTCATTTTGGTAGCAGAAATTGTATTGGCATTAACATTAACACTTTTAAACCTGCCGGTATCTGTGTTGATTCTGCCATTGTTTGTAATTCCGGGGCTTTTCACATATGTCATTGTCCAGCAGGAAAGACGAGCACAGGAAATCGAAAAGACAGCGCCTGACTTTTTAAGGCAATTGTCAAGCATGCTTCAGGTTGGGTTAAGCTTTGAAAACGCAATGGAGGACATGTCACAGTACGGAGAAGGACCTCTGTACGATGAAATGAGAAGAACAATCATTGAAATTCGTATGGGTCGCAATTTTGACGATGCCTGGAGGGCTATGAGTAAAAGATTAAAGTCAAAGGAACTGGAGAGGGTTTTTGGAATAATTCTTGACGGAAGGAAATCTGGATCAAGCATTTCAAAAGTCCTATCTGATGTTTCTGATGACCTAAGGGATTTGATGGCACTTAAACGTGAGAGAAAATCTGCAGTGATGATGTCTGTGATGTTTCTTTTAATTTCGGCCGTCATTGCAACGCCCTTTGCAATTGGAATGGTGAGCGTATATTCCAGCTTCATGCAGAGATATGGGATGGAGTCGGAAATCATCCTGACCGCACCGATTGCCGGAGAATTGTATCTGGTCATACATTCCGTTCTAGTGGCGTTTATCATCAGCATAATTATGTATGGTGATGTAAAAAAGGGAATCAAGTTCACATTGCCTTTGGCATGTTCATCATTTGGAATATTCTGGTTTATCTCCACATTCGGAGGAAGTCTGCTTATGGGGGGATTGTGATGGATGATAGGGGTCAGGCTTCAGCGGAATTCATTTTGCTTTTTGGTGGAATAATCGTTGTGGTCTTGCTTGCAGTCCATATGTATAACAAATACATGAAGGATTTGTCAGGTGAAATTGCATCGAAGGAAGTCAGGGAATTCAATGGTGAGTTAAACGCATTGGGAAAATATTTTAAATAGTGTTTAACCCTTGATTTTTGGAATTATCCAAACTCCAAAGATTGAAATCAGACAGCACAGCATTATCACTGGAGGATATGCAAAATAGCCTATTGCCATTCCAATCAAAACCAGAATGATTGTAAAATACATGGGATAAGGGTCGCTTAAAGCAACTTGAAGCGCAACATTTCCAGGGTCTGCATCTTTCAGGAATTTGCAGATTATCAATGAAAATATAGCCGTTGCGATAAAAATCAGACCATACATAAATTGTGGGAAAAACACATAGAAGTTTTCGGCGACAAATGTTGTCAGATATGGCAGCAGCGAAAACACAAACAGTGTCAGCCCCATTGTCCAGATGACTTTAGGGTCAACCTTATTGACGATACTGAATACGTTGTTGTTGAAGTTCCAGAAGTTGAAGCAAATCATGAAACTGATTGCATAGATTATGAATTCATATTTGATATCAAGAAGAGCCTGCCAGCTGCCGTTGCTTGCAAGGGGAATTTCCAGAACGATAATTGTGATTATAATGGCAAGAATTGCATCAATTAATGCTTCAAATCTTTCAGTTTCCATTTTTTCTCCTCCTAATTAATCTGCCAATCAGAATCCATAGGACAATTGATGTCAAACATGCGTAATATATTCCTTTTGAGTACCCGCTATATGTCAGGATAAATCCTATTGCAATCAGAATCAGTGGCAGGTTCAGGTAATACGAATCGTGATTGATTTCCTGCAGGTTCTTATTGTATGGATTGCTCCTGTAGACTGCTTTTGTGGCCAGCGTGTTCAGGATGTGGGTTACAATGAAGATTATTCCAAACATTGTCTCGGCTGCTACTGAAGTGGGGTTATTCGCAAGCCAGATTGTGAAATATGGAATAAGTGATATGACAAATGTCATCATCCCATAAATCCAAAGGGTTGTGTTGTCGATGCTTTCTACAAGCCTGAACAGGTTATGGTTGGCATACCATAAATTATATAAAATCAAAAAGCTTATGAAATAAGCGATATACATGGTATGCAAGTCTAAAAACGCATTTAGCGTAGGGCTTGCCGGCTGAGGAATTTTTAAAACAAGCACGGTTATTACGATTGCAATTATTGCATCGAAAAATGTTTCAAAACGATTCGTTTTCATAGTCAATATTTATAATTTCATAATATAAAATATTAATTAAAGGTGATAATATGGACATGTTGATTGGTGGAAAGCATATCTCAAGTGAAGATTTGGTTGAAGTTAAAAATCCGTATGATGGTGAAGTAATAGATACTGTTCCGATTGCCCACAGGCAAACTGCACAATGGGCAATCGATGCTGCAAATGATGCCAAGGAGTCTTTGGTTGAAATGTCAGCATTCAAGATTTCAAACAAATTGCTCAATGCAGTTCGCAAACTGGAAGGGAGGCGGGAGGAATTTGCACGTCTCTTATGTTTGGAAGTTGGAAAGCCGATTAACGAGGCTCTCGTTGAAGTCGACAGGTCAATCGAGACATTAAGGTTGTCTGCTGAAGAGGCAAAAAGGGTCTATGGGGAAAGTGTTCCTCTGGATGCAGGGCTTAACGGCAAGGGATTTTTTGCATTCACCCAAAGACTGCCGTTGGGGGTTGTTGCAGCAATAACGCCATTTAACTATCCACTGAATCTGACAATCCATAAGATTTCACCGGCAATAGCATGCAAAAACACCGTTATTGTAAAGCCACCTACAGAAGCGCCGTTGGCGGTGATGAAGTTCTGTGAATTATTGGATGAGGAATTCCCTGATGGGGTTGTCAATGTTGTTACAGGCTACGGCTCTGAAATTGGAGATTATCTCGTATGCTCTCCTGAAGTTGACAAGATATCATTTACAGGAAGCGTAACAACAGGTATGATGATTTCACAGAAGGCCGGAATGAAAAAGGTGACTCTTGAGTTGGGCGGAAACGATCCGGTGATTATTCTTAAGGATGCCGATTTGGATAAGGCAGTTAAGGGCATAATTAATGGAGCATTTCTTAATGCCGGACAGGTCTGCATGGGGGTTAAACGCGTCATCGTTGAAGATAGCGTTGCCGATGAATTCTGCGGGAAACTTGTTGGGGCAACTGAAAAATTGCAGATGGGAAACCCTCTTGAAAGCACAACAACTTTGGGAACTTTGATTTCTGAAAAAGCCGCAATGCAGGTGGAAGAGACAGTCAACAATGCAGTTGCCGAGGGTGCTAAAATATTGACCGGAGGCAAACGTGATGGTGCATTCTATGCGGCAACGGTAATTGATGAAGTCACACAGGATATGGATCTGGTTGTTCAGGAAACATTCGGACCTGTTGCACCGATAATTCGTGTTAAAAATCTTGATGATGCTATTGAAGCTGCAAATGCAACTGAATATGGTCTGCAGGCAGGAGTATTTACCCAAAATTACTCGTCTGCAATGAGATGTGCCAATGAAATAGAGGCCGGAACGGTATTTGTCAACAAGCAGTCAACATTCAGAACAGACAACATGCCATTTGGCGGATTTAAAAACAGTGGTGTTGGAAAGGAAGGAATAAAATATGCTGTTGATGAAATGACAAAAACAAAATTGATAGGATTAAATTTAAGATAAAATAGCTATAACTAGCTATTTTAAATAATTTTCAACAAGGTTACGGGTTTCATTGAGTGATTCCATTGGTATGCCCTTTGGCATTGCTCCAAGCTCACCGTCAACATCTTTCAGGATACTTCCGTTCATCCCTAAAAACATGCCTTCACTGACGATGTCGCTGAATGATTGCGGAGGCAGTAATGATACTCCTACTTTGTTTTCATCTTTAACGTTCATATCATTGGTTACAACGGTAATTGCACGTTTTCCAAGGTTTACATTACAAAGCATCAATTTGTCGTTTTTAGGATGTTCTGTAACGCTCATTACCTCTCCGACTTTTATGTCCACTCCCATTATTGGGTCATTTATAGGACCTAATGCCAGACGATTTTTTAAACCGATGATTGAATCAAGGAAAAATCTAACTTTTGCAATGTTTTCCTGGGTCTTTTGCCTGTCCTCCTTTGGAGCGTTGCTTAGGAATTTTTTATTCCAGTCATCTCCTCCCAGACATTCAATAATGCTTAAGGCCTTTTCGGTTAGTGCAGCAACATCCGGAGAATTCACAAGTTCATCTCCTTCAAGGTAAGAATATGTCAATGACTGAAAGTCACTGTTCATCTGCTTTCCCAAATCAATGGCCTGTTTTTTATTCCAACTTCCTCGAAATGAAGCAGTCGGAATAAGATTCAGATAATTTTCTCTCGCTTTGCTTGCCACTAAAATTCTATAATCTTTTGTTGTATCCCACATTTAAAGTCCTCTTTTTTGTCTGATTTATATTTTAATTTTAAAATTTAATAAGTTTTTTGCAAAAAAGAATTTTCAAACTTTAAAAAACATAAAGTATTTATATTAACAATTAAATAAAATAATACATATTTATTTATATTATTGATTATTATACTTGGGTGTAAAACATGGTAGAAGTTTCAAAATTACGTAGTTTAGATATTTATACCAACACAGGACACTATGTTGGTCGTGTAGAAGATGTTGTTCTTAATATAAGGTTAGGTACTATTTCAAAATTACAAGTTAGGGCAATTGAACAACAGCCAAAACCAGCTGGATTCATGAATTCATTTTTAGGAACCATTCGTGGTGAAATGCCTGAAGACAACAATATGAGATCTTTCCAAAATGATTTATTGACAGTTGACTTTGATAAAGTTCAAGCTATTGGGGACATTATGTTAATCAATCCTAGGGACATTAAGAAAATGACTCCAGAACCACAAATCCCTGAAGCTACTGTTCCAAAACCTGAAACCCCTAAACCACAAGGCGAATCTCAAAGCCAATTCGAAACTGAAAGATTATAAGTAATCTTTCTACAATTCTTTTTTTATAACTTTTTTTCAAGCGTGATACTATGAAAGTAGGTATTATAGGCTGTGGAGCTATTGCAAATATCATAACAACCAGCATGGTTCCCGAACAGAACGGCATTGACATTGCATACTTTTTTGATAAGGATATCGAAAGGGCTGAAAATTTGGCAAGCCTGGCAGGAGGAGTGGCTGTGCTTGACTTTGAAGACATGTTGAACAATGTTGATTTGGTATTGGAATGCGCTTCACCGGATTCAGTTAAACATTTTGCACCGATAGTTTTAGAAAAAGGAATTGACATGATTATCATGAGTATTGGTGCATTTATGGACACTGATTTCTATACTGAGGTACTGAAAATAGCTAAGGACAGCAATTCCAGAATTCACTTGCCTTCAGGAGCTGTTGTTGGTTTGGATGGAATTAAGGCAGTTGCAAAATTCGGCCTTAAGGAAGTAAGTCTCGTTACAAGGAAATCTCCAAAATCCCTTGGAAAGGATATTGATACTGAAGAGGTTTTATTTGAAGGAAAGGCTTCTGAAGCTGTAAAGGAATTCCCATTAAACATTAATGTTGCGGCAACTATCAGCATGGCTTGTAACAGGGACATTGATGTCAAAATCATAGTTGATCCGAAAGTAGATAGGAATGTCCATGAAATCACTGCTAGAGGAGATTTTGGTGAGTTCAAGACAATAACCATGAATTATCCATGTGCAGCAAATCCGAAAACCAGCATGTTGGCTGCGCTTTCAGCAATCAGATTGCTTAAAAGTTTCAATGAAACCATTAGCGTGGGAATGTAGAATGAAGGATTACGAAGTTTATTCATCTCTAAAAGTTCCGAAAAATTCAAAGGTCATTGTCCGCATAGATGGTAGGGCTTTTCATAAATTGGCTGGTGATTTGGAATTAATCAAGCCATATGATGAAAATTTCTATCAGGTGATGGCAAAAGTCTGTGAGGATTTGTTTAAGGAGTTTTCTCCAAGTTTTGTTTATACTTTTTCAGATGAAATAAGCTTGCTTTTAAATAATCTTCCTTTCGAAGGTAGAATTGAAAAAATGGATTCTGTAATGGCAAGTTTTACATCCAGTTCTTTTGTAATAAATTATGATGTTGATTTCAGAAAGCCTCCTGCTTTTGATTCAAGAATAATTCCGATTAATGATGATGATATAGTGGATTATTTCAAATGGAGGCAGGATGAATCCTGGAGGAATTGTGTCAATTCTCATGGAATTTCATACCTCAAAACAAAGTATTCAAATAATGAAGCCAATGATAAAATAAATGGCATGAAGTTGAATGAAATACATGAATTTTTGTTCCAGAATGGCATTAACTTAAATGACATTGAAACTTACAAAAAACGTGGCGTAGGAATATATAGGAAAAATAAAAAAGTGGTCGGTTTTAACAAAAAAGAAAATAAAAATCAAACATCATACAGAAGTTACGTTTTCACAGATTGGGAGCTTCCGATATTTAATGAGGATTTCTTTAAAAGCATTGGGGTGATTGAATGAGTTTCTTTTCAAAAATACTTGGAAACAAGGATGAAGAGTTTAGGGAAGTCAGAGTTGACCGTGAAGTTTTGGAGTCAGTAATTTACTACTCAAAAAAATCCTATCCAATGGAGTTTTTAGCATTCTTTGACGGTGAAATTAAGGATAAGATTCTTTATATCACAGGTTTGATATTTCTGCCGGGTGAGAGATCAGAAACCAGTGCCATCATTCACACTGAAATGCTTCCTATGAATACGAAGTACATGGGGTCAGTCCACTCACACCCAGGACCAAGTGCAAGACCCTCAGATGCTGATTTAAGGACATTTTCAAAAAATGGATACTTCCACATGATTGTATGTCTGCCATATTCACTGGAAACCTTCAAATCATATGACCGGTATGGCCAGCCAATGGATTACACTTTGGGGGATTATACAGATTTCAGTAAGAACAATCCAGATGACTTTTTTGATGAAAGCGATGTTGTAACAGACAGCGATGAGTTTAAGCCAGGGTTTTTTGATGAAGAGGATGATGATTTCTTCAGGACTCTTGATGAGGAGCGGGAAAATCATTACAATGAACTTGAAATGAGAAATCAATTTGAAAGGCAGCCTCAAGTTGAGATAATCTCAAATACTCAAATGCCTCCAAAAGTAATTAGAATTGAGTTAAATCCTGATGGTAGTGTTAAAAAAATCAGTAAAAATAAAAAATAAAAAACAATTATGGTGAAAAATTGTTTTTTATAATTCTAATCCAATAGCTTCATAAACATTTTCTAAAGATTGGATTTCTTTGATTACGTCTTTTGGAATTTCTTTATCTAAAGTCAGAACCATGATGGCTCTTCCGCCTTTTTCATCTCTTCCAACTTGCATGATTCCAATGTTAACGTTATGTTCACCTAATTTTGTGCCGATTTTTCCTATGCTTCCAGGGACATCTTCATATTTTGCGATGAACATGTGTCCTTCCGGAATGACATCTACCCAGTAGCCGTTTACTTTTAAGATTCTTGCATCGTGTAAGTGAGTACCTTCGGCTGAGAAAGTGTCGGTTTCACTTTTTGCAATAACCTTAATCAATGATTCGTATCCTTTAGCATTGTCTTTTCTTCCTTCAGTAATGCTTATGCCTCTTTCTTTAGCAACAAGAGAAGCATTGACTGCATTTACCGGTGAGCTTAAGAATGGGTTTACAGCACCTTGGATGACGGTTCTTGATAATATTTCAAGATTGTCGATTTCAGCTAATTCTCCGCTGTATATGATTTCAATTTCTTTGAGTTTGCCGTTTACGGCCTGTGAGATGAAACTACCTAATTTTTCACATAATTCCATGTATGGAGCTAACTCCTGGTAGGTGGTTTTGTCAATACGTGGCATGTTCAATACGTTTTTAGGATTGTTTCCTTTGATCAATTCAATGATTTCATCCGCTACGATGATTGCGGCATCTCTTTGAGCCTCTTTGGTTGAAGCGGCAATGTGAGGGGTTAGAACAATATTGTCCAATTCGAATAATTTTGAATCTTCTGCAGGTGGCTCTTTTTCGTATACGTCTAATGCTGCACCACCGATTTTGTCGTTTGCCAATGCATCGTATAATGCATCCTCATCAATGATTCCGCCACGAGCACAGTTTACGATGTAAGCGGTATCCTTCATTATTTCAAACTGTTCAGTTGAAATGGAATGCTCGGTTTCAGGGGTTAATGGAACATGGATTGTAATGAAATCAGCATTTTTGAGAACGTTGTCCAAATCAGTCAATTCCACACCCATCTGTTTTGCAACTTCTTCAGGCAAGTATGGGTCATATGCCATCGCATCCATTCCAAAAGCCTTACATCTGTTTACCACTTGTGAACCGATTCTTCCCATACCGATTACACCAAGGGTTTTGTTTCTGAGTTCAACTCCCATGAACTGTTTTTTCTCCCATTTGCCTTCTTTAACGGATTTATCTGCAATTGAGATTTTACGGGCCATGCTTAAAATCAAACCCATTGTGTGTTCTGCTACAGTTACGGAAGTTGATTCTGGAGAGTTTACAACCATGATACCTTTTTCAGTTGCGGCATCAAGGTCGATGTTGTCCACTCCAACACCGGCTCTTGCAATGATTTGCAGATTGTCTGCTTTTTCAATAATGTCTGCAGTTAATTTTGTTCGGCTTCTTACAATGATTCCATTGTATTCATTGATGGTATCAGCTAATTCTTCAGGAGTAATTTCAGTGTCAACAACAACATCAGCTACTTCCTTTAAATTTTCTATACCTTTTTCGTTAATAGCATCAGCAATAAGTACTTTCATTTTTTCACCATAATTTTACAATATTTAATCATAAATATTACTTAAATCTTTATTTTTTATCATATTTAAAATATTATTATATATGCAAATTTTTTGAAAATATTTGGTTATATAATATAAAATTAATATTATTCACGATTTGTTAATGGAAAACATTTTATAGATTTACTTTTCATAATAATTAATTGGGGATATTATGGTAAGTGTAGAAGAATTTCCTATTTCAACTGCAAATGACATTCCAGGATTTAGAATTGTAGAGACAAAAGGTTTCATATACGGTTTAACCGTCAGAAGCAGAGGTGCCGGTGGTCAAATCGGTGCTGGAATCAAATCCATTTTTGGTGGAGAAATCAAACAATATGTTACAATGATGGAAGAGTCCAGAGACGAAGCATTGCATAGGGCGATTGATCATGCAAAGGAATTGGGTGCAAACGGTATTGTAGCAATCAGATTCGACTCAAATGAGATATCTGATGTAATGCAAGAAATTTTGGTATATGGGACAGCAGTGGTTGTAGAAAAAGAATAGAGATATTATGTTTTTTGAGGATTTGGAGTATAAAGGAAAAGTGATTCCGCAAACTATTTTGGGATATGGTCCATTTATGGCTGAACTTTACTATGGTCATAGATCAAGGTTGTACCTGGATGATTTATATAACAATCCTCAAAATATTGCTGAAGTAATTGAGGAATCATATAATCAGGGTGTACGAGCAATTAACCTGGTCAATGATTCCAATTTGCTTGAAGCATATGACATTGCAGTTTCTCAGGGATGTGAGATGAAAGTAATTGCAACAATCGGTAAAAGCGATGTAGATTACCTCAATCCTAACTATGAAGTTGCAAAGGAAGTCGATTGGGATGATGATATTGAACTGTTCAGTTCCTATGATTGCCCATTGATGCTTATTGATGAGTTCATAACTGACGGATATGATTGGGGGCTGACCTCAAGGATACTAAATAGAATTAATGATGCAGGTTCCCTTTCAGGTCTTGTTACTGCATTTCCATCAAGAACATCAGATTTGCTTCCGGATAATTTGGATATGGATCTGTTTGATTTTTACATGATTCCATATAACAGTTTATCTTATATGATGGATATCAGTGCATTCAATGCTTCCCAAAGACAGGAATTCATTGATAAAATAAAAAAATTAGATAAAAAAATAATAGCTACCCGAATTCTAGCGGCAGGAGTTTTAAAACCGAATGAGGCATTTACATTTTTTAAAAATGTTGATTTTGTAGATGCTGTCTGTATGGGTGTTGCCAAGGTTGAGGAAGCTATTGAAGACTTTGAATTATTGAAGAAATATTAAAGTTTGACAACTTCATATTCTTCAAATGGGATGTATCCGTCATCTTCCAATGATTGGTTCAAGTCAGCCAATCCATTGATTAAATCTTTTATATTTTTGTTTGATGGTTTTTTGCCTGTGATTTGCAGGTATTGTCTAGGGGATATTTCGCAGAATTCACATTCGAAATTGCAGCATCTGTCCTTTTCTTCACAGCCGTATCCTTCCTGTTCTTCATCGGTTCCTATTACGATATCGTCGAGTATTCGAGAAACTCTTTCGTCCGATGCAAACATTGCTATTTTTTGGGTTTTCCCACAAATTCCAATTGCTGTTTGGCCTTTAAAGTTACAGACCCATTTTATCGGATAATTTTCCATATCTGTTATATTTAAATTTTCCATTTTATTGCCTCTAGCTTTCTTTTCTCTCTTTAATCATTTTCAGTAATTCCTTTGAATTTTCAAATTCCTTCAGCTCCCAAGATTTAATGACCGGAACGGTGCCGATTGATTCTTTAATTTTGTCATTGTTTATAATGAAAACAGGTTCTGAGGTTGTAACCATCGATAAATCTTTGAGAGGGATGGCCATTCTTTTCAGAGTCTTTTCACTTCTGTTCTTTTCAACATTTGCCATTAAAGGTGAATGTTTGTCTGAACTTTTCATTTTGGCCACTGCATCAAATGGGCTTTTACTTGTGGATATCACTCCATAGCCCAGTTTTGAAAGGTCATTGACGTCATCGGTAAATTTGATTTCATCTTGTTTTGGCTGCTGTAATAGGTCAATGTCTAGTGTCACTTTGGTGTTGAGGATTTCTTCAAGTATCATTGCGGTTTCGGTATTGGCTCTGACGATTCCATTTTCATATTTGTACATTGTAGCGCGGGATACATGTGCAAGGCTCGCCAGGTCCTTTAGCGACATTGAATACTCTTCTCTGTATTGCTTGATGACATTGCCGTCAATCTTGACGAAGTATCCTCCACGGTCAGCTAAAATTTCAGGGGATTCTCCATATAAAATCATGCTTTTCAATGTTTCAAAGGTGATTGTGGGGATTTCATATCTTTCATAAACCACTCCATCCTCCAAAACGCCATTTCTTGATTTTTCGCCAATTATGATTGGTGATGCAAGGAATATGTTAGCCAATTGCTTCATTTCATGTGCATTTTGCTCATTGATGCTGTCTATATTTTGAAATGTTTTTAAAAGTAATATCTGCAGGTTTTTTCTTGCTACAATATCAAAAGAACCTTGGTCATAAATGTCTGAGGTTTTGAAACCTTGTGAGGTTAATAGTTTTTCAATATTGTGTAATAACTGGCTTCTAGTTAACATGGTCAAATCCTCTCTTAAACTATATATTAATCTTAACATTAAATATATTTTAGTAGGTGATTTTGATTAGCTATTTATATATTGGAATTGACGATACGGATTCTCCAGATGGAATGTGCACAACATATCTTGCAAGCCAGATTATCAATGAATTCAATGACAATGGAATTGAAATGGTGGATTATCCAAGGTTAATTAGGTTAAATCCTTTTGCTCGTCATAAAACACGTGGAAATGGTGGTGTTGCCTTAAAAATCTTGAATGGTTCAAAAACGGAACTCGCAAAGGAAATCGTTCTTGAAAAGGTTGAAAAGCTGTCCATGTTTGACTGTGACAACACCAATCCTGGTGTAATCTTTTATGATGGTGAAATTACTCCTGAAATGGAGGGATATGCATTCAGGGCAATTTATGAGTTCATCACCATCGATGAGGCTGAGGAATTTGGCCGATCTGTTGGCTGCGAAATCCATAAGTTTAAAAAAGGAAGGGGAATAATCGGATCCATTGCAGCCATTAGCTTGCCTTTAAGCGATTATACTTATGAACTGCTTGCATACCGGTCTTCGGATAATTATGGAACAAAAAGACAAATTGACTATGGATCGGTTTATGAGATGGACAGGGAGACTTTTCCTGATACCTTTGAAAATATTGACTATTCAGAAAACTACATTGCAATCGAACCTAAAACACCCTGCCCGGTTTTATATGGAATCCGGTCAAACACCGTTGAAGCATTGAAAAAGGCAAAAAGCATTGTTGAAGTAGGCGAGCCTATTGTTGACTGGTGCATTTTTAAGACAAACCAGCACACTGATATGCATATTCAGGAGGTTCAGGATATAGCTTCAATGAAACAGTTCGGATGTTATTGTGTGGAGGGGGAAGTCAAAAACAAGCCTACCATCATTGATGGGGGTCATATGTTTTTCTACATTACGGATGATTCCGGTGAAATCGAATGCGGTGCATATGAACCTACAAAGAATTTTAGAAAGATAGTTTCTCATTTACGTCCTGGCGATAAAATTAGGGTTTACGGTGGAATTGGGGAGCAGAATACTTTTAATGTTGAAAAATTTCAAATTATCGAATTAAACGATGTTGAATATAAAAATCCGATTTGCGAGTGCGGTAAACGGATGACTTCTGCGGGCAAAAACAAGGGATTCAAATGCAAAAAATGTGGAAGAAAAATAGAGTCTTCAAAAAAAGTTCCTATTAAAATTCAACGTTTTTTAAAAAATGCTCAATTTTATGAAACACCAGTTTCTGCAAGGAGACATCTGTCTAAACCAATTTGCCGTATGGATTTGGATTAATTGAGTTATTTTAAATTGATTATATGCATTAAGTAGGATTTATTGCCATTATTATTTATTCACTTTTTGTGAAATAATTATTTATTTATCACGATTTTTATTCGTATTAATGGAACTTTTGAGAACTAAATCATACTAATTTATATACTAGTTTTTTAGAAGTATAAAATAATTAGCATTATTTTATGCTGGGTGGGAGAGGGTTATCATGACAGATGATAATAATGACACGACAAATGTTCAACATATATATCGTAATAAGACTGATAAACGTATTTTGAAGAAAAATCCCTGGAGGGATTATCGTTTACATTTTACTATACTCGTTTTGGCAGTAATTGCCATGTTTATTGGCCCTATTGAAATTCAGCTTACTCAAGGTGTGACAGTTTCAATCATGCCTTTATTATATACTATGATTTTGGGATTGGCGTTTTATCTTGCAAAACCTATAACCTGGATTGAAAGAAAACAGTCCAGGGTTGCCGAAGGGGCAATGATGCTTTTTATAGGAATATTGATTGCAAAGCTTGCCGTTTCAAGCGGACAGTCAATGCACCTGTTGTTTGAAATGGGTCCTGCATTGATGCTGCAGGAACTCGGACACCTTGCAACAATATTGATTGCGCTTCCTATTGCATTGCTTTTGGGCTTTAAAAGAGAATCTATTGGTATGACAAATTCCATCGGCCGTGAACCTGAAGTTGCAGTGGTTGTTGACAAGTATGGTTTCAATTCACCTGAATCAAGGGGAATATTTGCATTGTTCATCGTCGGTACAATGATCGGTACTGTTTTCATCAGTTTTTTGACAAGTATTTGTGTTTCCGTTTTGCCGATGCATCCCTTTGCCTTTGCAATGGCAAGCGGTGTGGGAAGCGCCAGTATGAATGCTGCAGCAATTGGCCCCACTTTAGCAGCATTTCCAGCATTGGAAACTCAGATTGAAGCATTTGCCGGTTTCAGTAACCTGCTGTCATTTTCAGTTGGAATATATATTGTAATATTTCTGGCTTTGCCTTTGACTGAAAAATTATACTATATTCTAGAGCCTAAAATCGGACGAAAAGCTATTGTAAAGGAGGAGGATGATATTAATGGCTGATTTGATTGACGGGTCTGAAAACGTATCAGTTCATGGTATTTTCAACTGGATATTCCTTTTGCTGATATTCTCTATAATTACTGTAATCGCTAACTATGTAGGTTACAAACATCCAATGCAGGATTCATTAGTTGGTATGGGCATTTTATCATTGATAACTTTAGTTGGCGTTTGGATGGAAAGGAAACTTCCATTAAACATTTCTTCAATCATATACATTAGTGTAATCGGTATTGTTCTTGCATTTCCAACAATGCCCACATCTGAATTTGTCTCATATTATGTTTCAAAAGTGGAGCTTATGTCTATTGTAACCGTGTTTTTGGCATATGTTGGTATTGGAATGGGAAAAAGCTGGAATGAATTTAAAGCCCTGGGATGGCGTGCAATTATCATTACAATCCTAGTTATCGCTTCCACTTATCTTGGTTCAGCAATTGTTGCCCATATTGTTTTAGTTATGACCGGTGTTCCGGCATAATTTTATTCCTTTTTTGTGAATGTTATTATTTATTTTTATTCTTATTTAGTGAATTTTTTTCAATCAAATGCTATTAATTTATATAATATTCTTGAGAAAAATAGTAGTGTAGTAATAAAAATTTGATAATTATTACATTACTTTGGGAGTTGTTACTATTCCGAATAAGGGCAATGATGGTCAGGTCGAACATATTTACAGGGAAAAAACGGATAAGCGTATATTGAAGAGAAACCCCTGGAGAGATTTTAGATTACATGGAACAGTACTTGTTTTAGTTGTCATTGCTGAGTTAATAGGAACCATCAAAATCCCAATCACCAAAGATGTTGCAATCACCATAATGCCTTTAATATATACCATTATTTTAGGGCTTGCCTTTTATCTAATAAAACCAATAAAATGGATTCAAAGAAAGCAGGCACGTATTGCCGAGGGCGCAATGATGCTTTTTATAGGTGTCCTTATTGCAAAACTTGCCGTATCAAGTGGTCAATCCATCGGTTTGATTTTTAAAATGGGACCTTCTTTGATATTGCAGGAACTTGGACATCTGGCAACCATTTTGGTTCTTCCAATCGCATTGCTTTTAGGATTTAAAAAAGAAGCAATCGGTATGACAAATTCAATAGGAAGGGAACCGAACGTTGCTGTTGTTGTAGATAAGTATGGTTTCAATTCTCCTGAATCAAGAGGAGTATTTGCAATATTCATTATAGGTACCGTAATAGGTACAATATTTATAAGTTTCCTTGTAACATTTTCTCTATCATTCCTTCCACTGCATCCGTACGCATTTGCAATGGCAAGTGGGGTGGGAAGTGCAAGTATGAACGCTGCGGCAATAGGTCCGACCCTTGCGGCATTTCCAGGATTGGAAACTCAGATTGAGGCATTTGCAGGATTCAGTAATCTGTTGTCATTCTGTGTTGGAATATACATTGTGATATTCGTGGCACTTCCGCTGACCGAAAAAATATATAATTGGTTGGAACCTAAAATTGGAAGGGAATCCGTAATGCCTAAAAAGGAGGATGAATAAAATGCCTGATTTGATTGACGGATCTGAAAATGTATCCGTTCACGGAATCATGAATTGGATTTTTCTACTGATTATATTTTCAATCATAACTGTCATAGGCAATTATTTGGGTTATCATCATCCTATGGAAAGTTCTATTGTAGGTATGGCAATATTGTCCCTTATTACGCTTGCGGGAGTGTGGATGGAAAGATATTTGCCATTCAACATATCTTCGATTTTGTATATCAGTGTAATAGGCATTATTCTGGCTTTCCCAGGTATGCCAACTTCCGAATTTGTTCTGCATTACGTTTCCCAAATCGAGCTTTTGTCAATCGTAACAGTATTTTTAGCTTATGTCGGTATCGGAATGGGTAAGAGCTGGGATGAATTTAAGGCATTAGGTTGGAGAGCAGTAGTGATAACTGTTTTAGTCATTGCAGCAACATATTATGGGGCAGCTATAGTTGCACACATTGTCCTTGTTTTAACCGGTGTCCCGGCAGCATGATATTTGTGATGTTAAAGAATTGTTGCGAACCATAACTGACCTATTTTAATACTACTTTTAACATATATTAGAAATGGTGTTTTATGTTTTTACAAAATATTTCTAAATTTATTTCAAACTATCGCTATGAACAGGCAACAATAGAATCTATCACTACCGTTAAAGCAGCCTTTTTGGACTTTTTTGGAGTAACATACAGAGGCATTGGTGAAGATGCGTCGCAAATAGCCTGCAATACTGTTGAAGAAATATTTCATGGAAACTCAGATTCAAACTTAAAGGCATCTGTGATAGGCACTGCCATAAAAGCGGATGTGTTGCATGCGGCATTTGTCAATGGAATTTCAGCTCATGTGCTGGAACTGGATGACGGCCACAGAAAAGCCCAAATCCACCTGGGTTCTGTAATTTTCCCAACTGCCCTTGCAATTTCCGAAGCATATGACCTGTCCGGAAAGGAATTCCTTGAGGGAGTCATTGTAGGTTATGAAGTCGGGATTCTTTTAGGCCAAATTGTCAATCCAAATCACAGAAACAAAGGATTCCACACCACCGGAACAATAGGTGCATTTGTAGCAGGTGTCGTCGCTTCCAAACTATTGAAGTTAGATGAAAAACAAATATTGAATGCTTTAGGGTTATGTGGAACTCAAGCAGCAGGATTATTGGAATCAGACCATGGAGGGTCTATGGGTAAATCATTGCATGTTGGAAAAGCGAGTTATAATGGAATTTTATCCGCTTATCTTGCAAGAAATGGATTCACAGGCAGTAAAACAATATTTGAAGGTAATGAAGGATTCTTAAAAACAATGGTTGTTGATGATGAAGACTACAATCAGGAAGATTTCTCATTTGAAAATGTCTTAAAGGATGTAGGCAAGGTAAGGGTCAGGGATATTTACTTCAAAAAATATCCATTCTGCAGACATCTGCATTCATCAATCGATACGGCCTTGAAGCTCAAGGCAAGCATAGGTGAGGAATATGATCATATTCAGAATGTGGCGGTTAAGACATATTCCGTTGCGGCGGAACATGATAATTTCCGTCCAAAAAACATTGAAGAGTTAAGGCAAAGCCTTCCTTATGCTGTTGCAATTTCCTTGGTCGTCGGTGAGGTGTCAGTTGATGAGATAAATCAATTGATTGAGTTTGGACTTTTGGATAACTATTCAACAGTCGACAAGGTAAACAGCATCAAAAACCTTGTAAACCATATGATTGTTGTCAGCGATGACAAGCTAAACGAATTATATCCTGATAAAAGGCCATCAAACGTCATTATCAAATTGGATCAAAGCTTTAGAAATGGAGTGTTCCAGAATATCACTTTCCTTCCGAAAGGAGATTTTGAAAATCCGTTCCAGTTAAGGGAGTTAATTTCCAAATTTAAGGCTCTCAATCCTCAATATGATGTTAACAATTTAACTGTTATTGATTCACTTGAAGAATATACGATGAAATTTGTTGTTCGTAAATTAAATGGTAGATAATATGGAAAATACAAAAAAATTCCTAAAAAAAGTCGGTATTGAAGAAGTTTCAAATGATTATATTTCACCTAAACGATTCGGCGATGGCGGACAATATCGCTTTGAAGTTCCTGGGATTCAATCTCCAAAAACAATGAATGCTCTTCTAGAGGAGGCAGCTAAAAATGATATTTTCATTCATAGGGTAACACAGACTAAGGGAATAATGATGTTGACTGATGAGGAGATTTCTGAAATGGTCAGTTTGGCAAAAGATTATGGATGTGAGCTGTTTTTATCTGTAGGTCCAAGAGCCACTTATGACACTTCTGCCACAGTCCATACAAAGGAAGGAAGCAGAATTGGCTACAGACTAAGGGGTTATGACAATCTGGTTTATGCAATTGAAGATGTAAAAAGGGCATGCAGACTGGGTGTTAGAGGAATTCTTCTTTATGATGAGGGTCTGCTGTGGGTTTTAAATCAGATGCGAAAAGAGGCAGAAATTCCATATAATGTTCATTTTAAGCTGTCCGCTCATGCGGGCCATTCAAATCCTGCTTCGGCAAAATTGCTGGAGCAGCATGGATTGAATTCACTCAATCCTGTAAGGGATTTGCAGGTTCCAATGCTTGCCTCCATTAGGAATGCATGTGATATTACATTGGATTTGCACACTGAAAATCCGAAATCGACAGGAGGATTCATAAGGCATTATGAAGTTCCCGAATTCATTCAGGTAGCTTCTCCGGTATATCTAAAAACAGGCGGATCAGTTGCGGCCAATCATAACTGGGACACTACCGTTTCAGAGGCCATTGCCCGCATAAAACAGGTCAGACTAGTCAAGAGAATGATTGATGAGTATTGTCCTGATGCAATTGTTTCACCTGATAAATCCAGTGACCTGGCGGTTCCTGAGTGATTTTATGGATATTTTAAACGATATTTCAAAAGCCATTATAAATGCTTCAACCACACTTTCACCTGATAAATATGATGCTTTAAGACAGGCCATTGCTGCTGAAGAGAATGAAAATGCCTGCTGGGCTTTAAGACAGATTTTAGAAAACTATCAGGTTGCCCAGAAAACAAAATTTCCTTTATGTGATGATACAGGAATTCCACATGTCATAATTGAACTTGGTGAGGAAAGACAGATAACCGGCGAATTATTGAATCAGATACATGAAGGAATATATTTAGGTCTAAATAATCTTCCAGCAAGACCTATGGCAGTTAAAGGCAATGAAATTGAAAGAATTGAGCAAAGTGAAGGTTTATTTGATGAACCTGGAAAACTTTCGCCTGCATCAATACTGATTGATAATGTAAATGATGAATCGACATACGCAAGGAACATAAGTCCCGATACATTAAACATCCACTTTTTACTGGAAGGCGGAGGCCCAGAAATAAGATCAAAAACATTTAGGGTTTATCATAAGCGTTCTTTTGAAAATGTGATAGGCACTGCATGTGAATGGCTGGAATCATCACTTAAAATGCTGGGATGCACCCCTTCGATTCCCTCTATTGGAATTGGAAGAACACACTTCGAAGCAACATCTCTTTTGCTTAAATCAATTGCATATGGAAATTTGAATAATCAAAACCTTTATGAAGAGGATATTGCCGGCAGGCTGAATCAAAGCGGAATAGGGCCATTGGGATTTGGCGGCAGGACTACAGTTCTGGGGTGTTATTTGAATATTGGTTGTCAAAGGGCAAGCGGTGTTAGAATAGTTTCAATCAGGCCATCTTGTTTTGTAGAACCAAGAGTAGCAACACTTAAATTATTAATTAACAACAAAAAGGTTTTAAAAATGCAAGAAAATAATTTTAAAGTCAATCCAAAGTCTTTAAAAACTGCGGTTACTCGGGTTGAAAAGGATAAAATCGTGACTAGGGGATATAATCAAAAAGATTTGATTGAAAAAATAAGATATTCCGACATGGTATTTTTACTTTTAAAAGGAAGATTGCCTTCCATAAAGGAAAGCAAAATATTCAATCATGTTTTAGTATCATTTTGCGACCATGGGGTTACTCCGCCAAGCACCCAAACCGCAAGATTAATCACTTCTTCAGGCTCACCGATTAACTCCGCAATATCCGGAGCATTCCTGTCATTTGGCAACAGGCATGCGGGAGCAATTCAAAGGGCAATGGAATTGTATCAGTCAAAGATCAATTCGGTTCATTTGATTGATGATTCAAGCATTGACAACAAGCAAATTGCAGGATTGGCCATTGAAATCTACAAGGAGTATGTGATTAATGGCAAAAAAATACCCGGTTTTGGCCACAGATACCATGACATTGACCCGAGAGCAGATAAGTTGATGGAAATTGCAATCAATAAGGGATATATTGGACCGCATATTAAATTGGCTTTAGCTCTTCAGGATTTGGTCTATGATAAAAAGCAGATTAAACTCAATGTTGATGGTGCAAATGCTGCAATATTGTCTGATTTGGGCTTTGACCCTCAATTGGGCTTGGGCATTTTTATGATAGGAAGGCTTCCTGGCCTGATAGCACATGCCTATGAGGAACAGATGGAAGAAGATGAATTTAGAAGATTTTGCGACCTTGATGATATAGAATATATGGGATGATAAAAATGGAATTTATTGACGTAATAACTGAAAGATACAGCGTAAGAGGATACCTTGACAAAGAAGTAGAAAAAGAAAAGCTAGAATATGTCTTAAAAGCGGCAACAATAGCACCAACCGGTGTTAATAATCAACCATTCAAAGTCTATGTAATTGACACTAAAAAGTATAAGGATGAGTTGTCAGAAATTTATGGCGCCAAATGGTTTGTGGAAGCTCCATATGTGCTGTGTGTAGTGGCTATAAAAAATCAGGCATGGACCAGACCATGGGACCAGAAAAACATTGCTGACATCGATGCAACAATAGTTATGGACCATATAATTCTTGCAGCTACTGATGTTGGACTTGGAACCTGCTATATAGCAGCATTCAAGAAAAATAAGGCACACCAATTTTTAAACCTTGACGAAACTGAGGAAGCAGTGCTTTTCACACCGTTAGGTTATGGCGATGCCGAACCGAGAGACACTCCGAGAAAGGAACTGGACGAATTTGTAGTTTACATGGATTAAAATGTCATTATACATATTGAAGGCAGATAATCCTAAAGAGATGGAAGAGATTTCTGAGGAATTATCTCAACATAAATTCAAAACACTTGAAAAAGAGGATAATTATATCCTGATGAAAAAAAGAAGGTATGGAAACCTTTTAATCCATGCGGTATGTCTGCTAACAGCATTGTTCTTTATTGGGATAGTCCTATTTATTAATGTGGCGTATTTTGCATATTCCTTCTTATGGGCTTCTCCGAATGTGCTGATTACAACGGAAACTGTTGGAGAAGACGGAAACCCATTGGAATTCAGCAATATGGATGAAATATTAAAAAAGGCTACTGCCATTATATGATTTCATCGACGCTATATTCTTCAATTTTTCTTATTATCAGAGGATTTTTGGAATTGAGATATTCTGATTCCTCACCTATTTTTGCATTTATGAAGACTTCATTTGCTCCAGGCTCACTGAAGAGAGTTAAAATGTCTGTTATGAATTCATCATAATCCTTTTGAATCTGCTCATCGCTAAAACCTAAGCGTGGAAGCTCATTTGTCCAGATGTCGCTTCCTGGTGAGAATTTTTTGTCAACAACCTTGTCATTTTTTATTTCGCCATCTAATGTAAGTGAAAAGTTTTCATTTAAGATTATCCAAACTGCTCTTTCCATGTATAGTAATTACTATAAAATGATATAAATATCATGAAGGTTAAACTAAAAACTAAGTGTTATTATGGCAAATGTTAAAATGTTTAAATTATTGGGGGTAATGTTGGCACTGATGCTAATTGTATGGGGTATTTCTCCGTTTTTAAGACACCAGCCAATTACAAATGATGTGATGGCTACCGCAATCATACTGGTTTTGATTGCAGTCGCTTACTTTATCATATTATTTAATCCAAGCTGGACTAAAGCGGTATTCTTCTTTGAAGGTATTGTAATAGGTGTCAGCGGATACTTATTACTTGCTAGCCCGTACAATATAGGATTCGTTATCGTGGGTGTAATCATCATTGCAATAGCCATCCTTGCTTATTTACAAAAATTACCGCCTAGTATATTGAAATGGTTTTATAGATAACTTATTTATCTTTTATTCTTTTTTTTATTTAATTTTTTCATGCAAATATTATATTTTGAATACTTTTTTTTATTCAAAATTCAATTTTACGAACTTTAAACAAAATTGAATAGTAAAAGATATATATATTGCTCAACAAAAATAAGTACACCATGGTGATTAATTATGGCAGAGATATCAGACGCAATCGCAATGATAAAAAAAGCTGCTGAACAACTCATTGTTGATTCAGAAGCTAAATCAAACGATTTAATTGCTGAATCAAGAGTTAAAGCTGAAGAAATTATTTCTCAAGCTAAATTACAGGCAGAAGACGAAGCTAAAGATACTGTTTTTGATGCAGAAGATAAGGCTAAAAAAGAAGCGCAATCTATTGCTGAGCAGTCCAAAGTGGATGTTAAATCCATCAAAGACAAAGCTATGGTAAATGTAGATGAGGCTGCTTCTGTTATTGTCAAAAATATTTTGTAGTGTGAGATTATATGTTCAAGACAGCTAGAATGCGAAAAATTAGAATAGTTACACTGGATAAGTATGTAGCTCCTACAGTGGATGCTCTCCACGAGTCCGGGCTTATACAAATCAGTGATATTTCTGATAGCATTCAGCAAGATCCTGAATTAGCGGAATTAGTAGCTCCTGCTAAAGCTTCTCCATACACTGGAAAATTATCTTCACTTCTAATGAAAACAAACGGGATATCTGAATTATTAGGAAACTCTTTATCAGAAGGCCATGGGTTAAAAGATACATTAATGTCTTTTATTAGTCCAGATTTACCTGTTCAAAAAGAAGTTGAAAAGTTAGACACTGAAGCTTTTATAGCAAAAGCTGAAGACACTCTATCCCAGGTGGAAGCAAAAACAAGCGTTATAGAGCAAAAACTTTCCGCACTCGACGCTGAAACAAGTGAACTACAGTCTAATAAAAGTTTGGCTAATCGCTTATCTAATTTTGACATGAATTTAGCTGACTTAAAAGATTCAAAGTACACTTCTACTACTGTTGGAAGGATTGATGCTGGATCTGCTTCAGAAATCAAAAATGAATTAAGTAAATTGACAGACGAATTAGAGATTTTTACTGTTCCTGCGGATGATAAAGAAGGAGAAATTATCGTCGTAGTGACATTAAAAGAATTAAGTGATGATGTTTATTCAACACTTCGTAAATTTGACTTTGAGAAAATTGAAATAGGTGATGTTGAAGGCACTCCTCAACAGATCATTTCAAATGCTGATGCAAGATTATTGACCATTGAATCAGAACGTGCTTCAGTCAAAACTGAATTGAAAGCAGTTGCTGAAAGATGGGACGATGACATATTAGCTCTCAAAGAACAGTTAGAAAATGAAAAAGATAAGAACGAAATCCTTTCATCATTTGTTCAAACCAAGGATGCTTACGTGCTTGAAGCATGGGTGCCTGTTGCAGACACCGAAAAGGTTGAACAATTGGTTGAAAAAAGTTCTGACGGACATTGTGCCTTTGAAACAATAGAGGTTGAAGGTACAGATGATGAAAATGTTCCAGTTTTACAACAAAACGGATGGTATGCAAAACCTTTCGAATACCTCGTAGATATGTATTCACCGGTACGTTACAATGCTATGGATCCGACAATCTTTGTTGCGATTACATTCCCATTCTTCTTCGGTTTCTGTTTAACCGATGCAGCATACGGTTTGTTAGTAGCACTTATTGGTGTTATATTATTACGCGGTATGGGTAAAATCAAAGAATCCATGAAATCCTTTGGTTGGATCTTAATCTGGTCCGGTCTGTGGGCCGTTGTACTAGGTCTGGTGACCAACGGTTGTATCGGGGACTTCCCAGAAAGGTTATTAGGTATGCGTTTACCAACCATTTATGGACCTGTTGAGGCATTCGTGCACCCTGATACTATTTTGATAATAGCTATCGCAGTTGGTCTTTTATATACCAACATCGGTTTTATCTTAGGTGCAATCAACAACTTAAGATACGGAAATGTCAAAGAAGCTATAGGTTCTCAACTTTGTTGGTTTGTATTTGAAGCTGGTATTATCTTCCTTGCAATCGGTTATTTAATGCCTGCAATCGGTATTATCGGTTATGCAATTGGAGGAGTTTTAGTTCTTGCAACTATTGGAATGTTGATTTGGGCAAACGGTGCATACGGTGTAATGGATATTTTCGGTTACATGGGTGATGTATTGTCTTACGCACGTCTTTTAGCTTTATGTTTGGCTACTGGTGGTATTGCTATGACAGTAAACATCTTAGCTCAAATGGTTGACCAAATGGTTCCTATGGTAGGTATCATACTTGCGATAATCATATTCATAGGAGGTCATATTGCAAACTTCGCTTTCCAAGTATTAGGTGCATTCATTAACGCTCTGCGTCTTAACTATGTAGAGTTCTTCTCACAATTCTTCATGGAAGGTAAAGGTAAATTCGAAGCTTTCAAAGCAAAAAGAACATTTACAAAAATTAAATAAATTAAAAATTTTTCATTTATATCTTAAATTAAATTAAAAAAAATCAATATTATTTCAAAGGTGAATTAAATATGGTAGAAATAGGCTTAGGAGCTGCTTTAGCAGCAATCGGTGCTGGAGTAGCAATTGGTTTTGCCGGATTAGGTTCCGGTTTAGGGCAAGGTATGGCAGCTGCTGGTTCTGTAGGAGCAGTTGCAGAAGACAATGACATGTTCGCTAGAGGTATTATTTTCTCTGCAATTATTTTCTCTGCATTACCAGAGACTCAGGCTATTTACGGTTTCTTGGTTGCTATCTTATTATTAGTATTCTCCGGTTTATTAGGTGGAAACGCAACTAAATTAACTTTAGAAGCAGGTATTATAGCTATTGGTGTAGGTGCATCAATTGGATTTGCTGGTTTAGGTTCCGGTATGGGACAAGGTATGGCAGCAGCATCCTCTGTCGGTGCTATTGTAGAAGACAACGACATGTTTGCTCGTGGTATTATTTTCTCTGCATTACCAGAGACTCAGGCTATTTACGGTTTCTTGATTGCTATTTTACTTATGGTATTCGGTGGAATCTTAGCTTAAGGAGGCTATTCATATGAGCTCAGGCACAAGTAAAATTGTTGAAAGCATCATGTCTGTAGCCCAAGAGAAAGCTGATGGTATCATTCAAGAGGCTAATGCAGAAGTTTCACAAATAAATGCTAATGCTGAAAAAACTGCGGAAGCTGAAAAAACAAAAATCTTAGAAAATGGTAAAAAACAATCTGATATGAGATATCAGCAAATTATCTCTGAAGCTAAGATGAATGCTCGTAGAGCAGATGCTTTCAATCAAGCTATTGGAGAGTTAAAAATAAAGGCTTCTTCTGGCGATGAAGAATACAAAGATTCATTAAGTAAAATGATTATGGAAGCTACTCAAGAAATTGGTGGCAATGACCTGATTTTACAATTAAATGAAGCTGATACACAGAAATTTAAAGATGACTTATCTTCACAAGGTTCAGACTCTTTTGAAATTGAAGGAATCAAATTTACATTAGGTGAACCTATTGATGCAATTGGCGGTGCTATTTTAAAAACCGCTAATGGAGATATTGAAGTAAATAACACAATTGAAGCAAGATTAGAAAGATTTAAAAGTATCTTACGTAGTGAAGTTGCTGAAATATTATTTAAATAATTAGGAGGATAAATTATGGCAGATGGAATTGCTACCTTAATAAGTTATCTTGGCAGTGCTTATCGTAGGTGCAGTAGTTGTAATCATTACATCCAGACCAATTTTGGACATTTATCCTTATCTTAACCCAAGTGCTAGAGTAAGAGCTAGAAAAGGAAGATTATTTGATGAAAAACAAATTTCAGAACTCGTTGAAACCAACGATGTTGAAGAAGTTGAAAACTATCTCAAAGGTGTTCCTGAATATGCTGACGTTTTAGATGAATATCCTCTTGATAAAGCATTAGACGTAGAACGTGCTAACACTTATGATTTCGTTGCAAGAGTAGCTCCTAAAGACATTAAAGATCCTTTCGTAATAATGTCTAAAAAAGCAGACATCGACAACATCAAAAGTCTTTTAACTGCTAAGGAAGTTGGTCTTAGTCCTGATGAGACAAGAGAATTATTAATTCCTTGTGGATCATTATATGATGAATTGGAATCATTGGCTGACGTTGACAACGTAACTGATGTTGTAACAAGTTTGGATAACACTGAATATGCGGCAGTGCTAGAAGACGCTCTTCCACAATATGAAAATACTAATATGATTCTTCCATTAGAATCTGCTTTAGATAAATACTATTTAGGCAAGTTATTACGTTCTTCTGATGTTCCTTCCGATGAAAATAAACAGATATTGTTCTCATATGTAGGAACTCAGGTAGATGTTGCTAATCTAAAACTAATTATAAGGGCAAAACAAGATGGCCTTGATTATGATGCAATCTCCCCTTATATATTAGAAGAAGGATACCAATTACGTGATTGGAAACTAAAAGATTTAATGGAATCTCCGGATGTTACAAATGTAGTTTCTGGTTTGGAAGGAACAAAATATGCGGAATCCTTGACTGACGCAATACCTGTTTATAATGAAACAGGTTCAGTTGCAGTATTTGAAAAGGCATTGGACGTTTACTCTTCCGAATATTCAAAATCTTTAGCTTCTAAAAAACCATTAGGTATTGGTCCAATTATTGGTTATTTAAATCAAAAAGAAAGTGAAATTAAAAATTTAAAAATTATTGCAAGGGCAAAAAGAGAAGCAGACTTCCCTAATTCTAAAATCATGGAGATGTTAATATGAGTTCAGTAGCAATTATAGGTGATATTGACACTGTTTCAGGATTTAGGCTGAAGTAGTTAACACTACTGAAGAAGCTATTGTAGCTTTTGATAAATTTTTAGATGATGAAATTTCAATTATTATCATTACCCAATTATTGGCTAATGAAATGAGAAATCATATTGATAGGAAAATTGGTTCTGATGTTTTACCAATGATAATTGAAATACCTGATAAAGATGGGTCCTCTGGAGGATCATCTGATCAAATAAATGAACTTATTAAAAGAGTTATCGGGGTAGAGATGGTTAAATGATTATTGAAGGAAAAATTATTAAGATTGCTGGGCCTGTTATTATCGCAGATGGAATGAGAGGGGCTCAGATGCTTGAGATGGTTAGGGTAGGTGACGAGAAGCTTATCGGAGAAATCATCGAGCTTGAAGGTGACACCGCAACTATCCAAGTATATGAAGAAACAGCCGGTATCCAACCGGGTGAAGTAGTTGAATGTACTGGTGGAGCATTGTCCGTAGAACTT
>CADBHR010000018.1 GCA_902794475.1 uncultured Methanobrevibacter sp.
AAGGAAAAAAACTAACCTATTGAAGTTTTCCCCCATCTTTCTATATTACATATTATAAACCTACATATAATATAGCATTTATCCGAGAGCATTTGAAAACTAATCTCACCACCCCATCCACATAAAAAAAAATATAGACACTAACCCACTAAATGTGCAATTCATCCCCGGCTTAAAGAAGCCGGAGAATTCTAGCACAATAAAGTTAAAAATTTAAAAACCCTTTTAAAAGCAGGAATCATTATTTTTGTTATTTTGATATTATTAAGATTTATAGGATATTAATCCTATGAATTTAATAATTTATCCATGGCTTAAGAAGTCATGGCATTTTTAATTTATTTTTAAAACCCCGGATGTAAAAAAAAATATTTGAATTTATTTACCGATGATTACTTCGGTAGATTTGATGATTGCAGTAACATCATCGCCTTCAGCTAAACCTAATTTTTCAGCAGACTCTTTGGTAATGACTGCAGTAATAGTATTAGGTTCAGTTACTTCAATTTTAATGTTTGCCATTACGGCACCTTTGTCCACACTGACAATTTTACCTTCTAATTGATTTCTTGCACTAAGTTTCATATCAAACACTCCTAATTTATTTTCCTATAATTACTTCAGTAGATTTGATGATAGCAGTAACATCATCGCCTTCAGATAAACCTAATTTTTCAGCTGATTCCTTGGTTATAACAGCTGTAATTGTGTTAGGTTCTGAAATTTCGATTTTAATATTAGCCATAACGGCTCCTAATTCTACATTTGTAATTTTACCTTCTAATTGATTTCTTGCACTAAGTTTCATTTTTTCACCTCAATGTGTTTTACACAATATAATGTTATATCGAATTGTATATAAATGTTTCGTTTTTTGGCAAATAAAGAATTTTTAAATCGATTACCTGAAATGGTTCATATCGAAAAAGTAAGTTTTAATAATGAGTATAACGAATATAATTATTATGAATATTGAATTAGAATCAATTGGCACCATCCATACTGAATTCAAAAAAATAGAAGGCATGCCAATTCAGCCAACCGGTGCAAAAGGAATAAAAGGAACAATTGTAATAAAAGACAAATATGTTGACGGGCTTAAGGATCTTGAAGATTTTTCACACATCCACCTAATATATCTGCTTCACAAAGTGGATGGATACATGCTTGAGGTAAAACCTTTCATGGACAATGACACACATGGAGTATTTGCAACAAGATCTCCCAAAAGGCCAAACAGAATCGGAATGAGCGTGGTTAAAGTAAACAAGGTAGAAGGAAATACCATCCACATAGAAAACGTTGACATATTAGACGGAACACCACTTCTTGACATCAAGCCATATGTGCCCCAGCTATACGAAGATACAATTGATGAGCTTAAAATAGGATGGTTTGAAACAAAACACCAGAAGGCAAAATCACAAAAGTCAGATGACAGATTCAAATAATCTGTCACTACTCAAATTTTTGAGGAAATTCCAGTTTCAATTCGTTGACAAAATCCTCAATTATAATGTCTTTTAGGGATACACCTTCACATTTAAAATCGAAAAAACAACCTTTTGAGTTAAGTACAGGTACCTTATCATAATAATCAGGCAAATCCCCAACAGATACACTTGTTATGCCAACATATTTTTCAATGTACTTGTCCAATACATCATTTAAAACAATATCATCATCCCATATACCATCATAACGTCTGATATTAATGTTTGATACGTTATCTTTCAATTTGTCGAATTCACATTTATCATAAAAGACCAAATCCTTGGCCATGGCAAGTTTTAAATCATGGACAAATTCCTCATCACAATGTCCACAGGTGTAAATTTCCTTTTGGGAGTCAGATAACTCATCTGTATAATTGTCATTTCTGAAATAGAAAAGGGAATGTTTAACGGGAGGCAATGACTGAATATCCCCATGCTCAAATTTTTCAAAAGGATGAAGGGCATGCATCACCGTCAATTCAGTGAATGAAGTGTCTCCGATATAGTCCACAAGTTCTGGATACTCGTCTAAAGTCATCTTGTCAATATCTGCAGGAGTTGGAACGCAACCTAATTTCTGGCCCCTGAAACATATATAAAAAGTTCTGTCGGAATCTATTGAATGGAAATATCTTTTTAGGGATCTGCAGGTATTGAATTCCTCTTCAGTCATTGAAAAGAATAAATCCTTATACTCCAAATCAATATCATGACGGTTACAGATTTCCTTCAACTCTGGAAGAACTTCATTAATAAAGTAATAATGTTCACCAAACATGTCTGGAATGGTACTTATAATCATAATAGTAATATGATTTTTACACATAATTAAACACCTACATGATTAACTATGAACATTATCATATAAATACTATATGATTTATTAAAACTTAATCATGTTTTAAAAAAAAGAAAAAAATAGAAAGCTATAAGTTGTTTATAGCTTCAGTAATTAATTGGATGGTGTTTTCAATATCATCCATACTACATACACTTACTGGAGTGTGTATGTAACGAGTAGGAACTGATAAAACGCCTGTAGGAATTCCTTCACGGGTCAAGTGTATTGCAGTTCCATCAGTGGTTCCGCCGTCACTTACCTCCAATTGATATGGAATTTCGTTTTCGTCCCCTGCATTGATAAGCATGTCCTTAACGGATTGCTGGGTCAAGATTCCCCTTCCACTTGCATCAGCCAAAATGACGGCAGGGCCTTTGCCCATCACGACCGGTGCCTCTTCCGGTTTGATTCCAGGATGATCACCAGATAATGTTACGTCAAGTGCAATTGCAAGGTCAGGATTCAATTTGAATGCAGAAGTTTTAGCTCCCTTAAGGCCAACCTCTTCCTGTACGGTACCTACACCATAAACAGTAGCTCTGGTGTTGACCCTCTTTAGAACTTCCATCATAACATAACATCCTACACGATTGTCAAGAGCCTTACCCATAATCAGGTTATTTGGATATTCGACAAAGAGTGAGTTGAAAGTCATCTTATCTCCTATTCTCACCATTTTCTCGGCTTCTTCTTTGTCCTTGGCCCCAATGTCAATGAACATGTCATCAGATTTAACAACCTTTTTTCTCTCTTCAGGACTTGTTACATGTGGCGGTTTTGAACCGATTACCCCAACAATAGGCTCGCCGACTGAGGAGTGAATGGTTACAGTTTGGTTCATCAGCATTTGGTCGTTAATTCCACCAATATTAGAAAACTTAATAAAACCGTTATCGTCAATGTATCTTACCATCAAACCAATTTCATCCATGTGGGAAGCAAGCATTACTTTAGGTGCTTTCTTTTCACCTTTTTTAGTTGCAATGAGGTTTCCCATGCTGTCAGTTTCGATTTTATCGGCTACATCTTTTAATTCGCGTGTAATAATTTCAGCTATTTTTTCTTCACTACCGGACACTCCCGGTGCTAAAGATAGCTCTCTCATTAATTCCATCGTATCACCAAATTATTTTTATTAATTTAATAATATTAAATAGTTTCTATAGAATATAATACAGGTGATAATATGTCAATTGTCGAAATATTTTTTAGTCCTTCAGGGACCAGTCAAAAAGTGGCCGAAAGAATGGCCAATAATTTTAGCCAAGAAAAAGAAATTTGCAATTTACTCATTTTCAAATCCGAAAAGGAATTGAAAAGTGACGATATTGCAGTTGTAGTGATGCCCGTCTTTGCAGGAAGAATTCCAAAGACCGCACGCGAAAGACTATCAAAAATCAAAGGAAATGACACTCCCGCAATTGCAGTCGTTAACTACGGCAATGCACATGTTACTGATTCATTGCTTGAATTGGTTGATTTGTTAAAAGAAAACAGCTTCAATGTTATTGCCGCTGCATCTACCGTTTCCCACCATTCAATATTTGGCGGGGTTGCAGTAGGAAGGCCTGATGATGGGGATTTGGAAAAAATTGATGAATTTGCTAAAAACTGTATTGAAAAGCTGGAGTCAAATGAGCCTTTGAAATCTGAAATTCCCGGAAACAGACCATATACTGATTATAAGCAACTGCCATTTGAAATAAGCTGTGATGACACACTATGTGCATTCTGTTATGATTGCGTATCAATCTGTCCTGAAAAGGCAATTCCTGAAGACGACCCGATTGAAACAGACCTGAACCTATGTTCAAGATGTACTGCATGCATTTCCATTTGCCCCGAAGATGCCCGTAAGTTTTCCGGAGATGCTTTTGAAGCGAAAAAACCTGCTTTTGAAGAAGCCAACAGTGAAAGAAAAGAGCCTGAATTCTATTTATAGGTTCATTCTCTTTTTGGCGACTTCCCTTACATATTCGTTTTCATCATTGATTGAAATATCCTTTAAAACCTTCTTACTTACTATCTTTTTAACGGCAACTTCACGAATTCTCCAGGATGTGGCGTTTCTTGCAATGTCAGTCAACATCTTCTGGTTTTTGATTAAAGATACGGCCCTAACAGATATGTTTTCAGATATGCCCTGTTCATAGATTTTAAATAAACATTTTTCCACTTTGATTTTATTCAATGCCTTAAGGGAGAAATCCTCATCCTCATTTGCAAGGACGATTCTGATTAATGTTTCAAGGTCATCAATATTGTCAAGAGTGGCTTTGCTTATAGAATCCAATTTGGCATTTTTCAAAATGTCAATGAAATTTTTCTCTTCGGTGATGTGACTCAAGGCTTCACTGGCCACATCTTCATGGGTTGAATTGATTGCAATATAAGTAAAATCATCCTCACTTGTCAATGCAGGGTTTGTTATCGCATGGTTTCTTACAAACTGATCATCGTCTTCAAGTGCTATCTTAACAAGGTCTTCCGGATTGGAAATGCTTTTAACAGCAATCTGACGGACAAACCGGTCATCATCAGATGCAATTACATCCAACAAAACCTTCTCATCGGTTATTTTTTTAACTGCCTCACTTCTGACAATTTTATCAGAGTCATTTAAAGCAATCTGATTTAATAAATCTTCGTCATCCAGTTTTTTAACCAAATCCAGTCTTACATCTGCTTTTTTAGAATTCAAGGCAATGTCTCGCAAAATACTTATGTCATCAATCTTGTCGAAAATTATGGTTCTTATCTTTGCATTATCTTCAGTCAATGCAATATTCTCCAGACATTTGTCGTTTTCAATCTTTTTTACGGCTGCAATCTTTACTGATTCGTCCTTATCCTCTATAGCTACCTTTTGAAGCATCTCTTCACTGACGAATGTTTCCTTTTCCACACATGCCTTTCTTATTGATTTGTCATTTGCCTTGAAGACCAAATCGTATAACACTTCCTCATCATCGATTTTTTCAACGGCGGCATTTCGGTATCTTTTATCCTGCGCATCAATTGCAATCCATTCAAGTGTCTCTTGATCGACCACCTTTTCAAATATCTCATCAACATGAGGATTCTTTTTTGTATTAATTACAACTTCAGCAATTGACTTGTTGTTTTCGCCAAGCCTTTCCCATGCAAAGCTTCTCACATCAAAAAATTGAGAGTTTTCAGCTGCATCCCTAATCAGCCTTTCATCTTTAACATTGTTTATTGCAATCAACCTGATTGCACGGTCTTTTACATTTTTGGCCAAATCCAGCGCCACATACTGGTCTGTAATCTGGTCAGCCGCAGCGGCCCTCTCGTATCTATCCTTACTGTTTATGGCTATATCTTTTAAAAGCAACTGGTCTTCATCAATTTCCAAATCATCAGGAATGACTTTCTCCTGGCGCGGTTTTTTCTCTTTTTTGTTATCGCTTTTCTTGAATCTGTCAAATAATCCCATTTTAATTTACATCCCTATACATTTTATCTAAAAAACTTGCAAGCGAAATAATATCTTGGGCATTGTGCTCTATTATTGGCACTACGGGACCAATATTATTCTCTTCTAAATAAGTATCATAATATCCTGGAATATATTGCCCTGGAACATCATCTATACGTTTTATTCCGAATAATTCCTTTTCTATTGTTTGCAGTTGGCAATTTGGAAGCTTTTCACCCCACAGATTTTTTGCAAAATACATCAAATCAAGATGGGGCAAATCCAAATTGGCATCAATCCTATTGTACCTACATCTATTCTTTATGAAAGGTACATCAAATGTTTTTCCATTGAATGTTACATGAATGGAATCTTCATCCAAATGAGACAGGTATGCATCGATTATATTTGCCTCTTCTGTATAGTCCCTTAGGAAATATTGTGATGCCTGAATAGAATTTCCCTTAATTTCTGCAACCCCTATCAATATAATTGGAACATTAGATAAACCTTTAGTTTCTATATCCATGAATTTAAAGTTTTCCTTATCCGTTAAACTTATGCTTTTAATTACATTGTCCCTACACTTTTTAGAGTACCTGTTATCATCCAAAAGGTCTATGATTTCGCAAAAGGACATTTCATCCAAATTTTCTAAAAACTTTGATGCCGAATCCCCATACCGGTCATGATCTTTAAGTGATTCGATCGTGTCAAAACCCTTATTCTTAAGATTTTGCTCTGTTTTAATGCCTATTTTCGGCAACAACTTTAAATTATTGTTCATTTGATGCCTGAAGTTATTGTCTTCAATCTTGAAGTTTATCTTTTCCCTTTTTGTTATTTTCAATACGTCCCCAAATGATGATGAGGATACTTTGCAATCCATTATGTCCTTTAGTGATTTGTCCTCATATTCAATTAAGAGTTTTTCCTTTAAATCCTGGTAATATGAGGGAGACATTTTTCTTGCCTTGTTTTTTGCATTTTCTGAAGGATTTTGTGAGCTTATTGAATTGGATAATGATTTTCGTAAATATTCCTCAAAATTATAATCTTGCATCATTCAATTAAACTTTATAAATTCATTAATATAAAGCTTTTTAATAAAGTATACTTGAATTTTTATAAATTATAATAAACTTTATATAGGGTTAATTTCAAATAATATAATTGGCTACGAAGTAGCCTAGAGATAGATAAAAACAGCCAAATTTTAAAATTCATTTCTCTAAAAGCTTGTGAAAACAAGTTGGTAGATAGTTAATTAATTTAATTATCTACCAAACAACCTAAAACTATTTTTTGATAACAAACAATTTACTGTTAAAAAAACCTTAGAAAAGTATTTAATATTTTAAACTAAAAAATATAAATAATTAATAATTAAGGTTTTAAAATGAAACTGAAATTAGGCATAATATGCGGAATTCTAATATGGATTATAACTTCATTTTTTACGGGAATTTTTAACCCTATATTTAACTCCAATCTTCCACATGTAAATATAATTGCACCAATAATTATAATTATTACAACAGTATTCTTTGGAATAATATACATCAGGAGCATAGAAAGCAATGAGGTTGTTGAAGGAATTCTGATTGGAATAGTCTATATCGTTATTGATATCATTTTAGATACAATCTTTTTCATAATACCAAATTGGGGAAAATCAATTTTACAAACATATCCCGCGCATATTATTTCTATATCAATACTCACATTATTAATTACAACATTTTTAGGATATTTATCTCAAATGAATATTGATTTAAAATAAGGAGAGAAAATATGATACCAAAATCACATCCGAGGTACGAATCATTATTATTAAGAGACAAAATCGTCAAAGCCTCAAAAGAAGGCTATTTAGCCGAATCAGCCATGATAGCTCATGGCCGAGGTGAAGCATTTGACTATTTAATTGGCGAACGTACGACTCACCCTGCAAAAAGAGCCATGTATATAGCAGTGGCTGCACTGCTTTTATCAAAAAACCCAGTGATTTCCGTCAATGGAAATGCAACCGCTCTTGCATGCGATGAGATAATCGAACTGGCCAAAAGCGTTAATGCAAAAATTGAAATTAATTTATTCTATAGAACCGACGATAGAGTAAAAATAATTACCCAACTATATAAAGACCATGGGTATAAAGAAATTTTAGGATCATTAGATGATGATATGGAATATTTGAATGAAATTAAAAATAGCAGGTCTTCAGCCAGTAAAACTGGAATATACAGTGCGGACACAATACTTATACCATTAGAGGATGGAGATAGGGCAGAAATACTCAAAAATAGTGGTAAAAATATAATAACCATTGATTTGAATCCACTTTCCAGAACATCCAAAATGTCTGATGTGTCCATTATGGACAATATAGTTCGTGCAATACCTTACATGACAAAAATAGCTGAAGATTTAAAAAATCAAGATAAGGAAATATTAATGCAATTAGTTAATGAATTTGACAATGAGGAAAACCTCAAGGAATCATTAGCACAAATAAGAGTAAAAGAGTGAAAAAATGCAAATAATGGGAATATCTGGTATGCCAGGTTCTGGCAAAAGTATAGTTTCTGATATGGCAACTGAAAAAGGAGCACTTATAGTCAGCATGGGCGATATTGTAAGAGAAGAAGCTAAAAAAAGAGGAGAAAGCAGTAAAGAAACTGCTAAAAATCTCAGAGCAGAACATGGACAATACATCGTAGCTGAACTTACAATTAAAAAAATTAAAAAACTTCAAGATGAAGGCAATGAAAAACTAATAATCGTTGAAGGAATAAGAAGCCCTCATGAAGTAGAGATGTTTAAGGAAAACTTCGATAACTTTATTATCCTTTCAGTCTTTACAAATCCGGCAATACGTTTTGAAAGATTAAAACTGAGAATGAGAGAAGATGATTCTCAAGACTATGCTGAATTCAAAAAAAGAGACGATACAGAATTAGGTTTTGGAATTGGAACAGTTATTGCACTTTCAGATAAACTTATTATCAATGAAAGTGATTTAGACAGCTTTACCGAAAAGATTGATGAATATTTCAGTGAAATCGGTATATAATTACTTTTCTTTTAAAACAGCATCTTCGATGATAAAAACACCACTGTCAAGATGCCATTTCTTTTTATATTTTAATATTTCGAGCCTTTTTTTAAAAATAGGTCCATCAATAGCCAAGGTTTCGGCTTCGCCTCCTTCAAAAGCAATATCCACATGATATTTTTCATTAAGTTCAACAAGTTCATCGATTGCTTTTTCGTCAATTATTCTCCCCAGCCAGGATTCATCCAATCCCCATGCAGCGACACCGCAAATCATTATCTTAAAACCTAAGGAAACAATTTTGTTCATGTACTCCAATTCATCTACATGCCAATATGGAGACACTATTTTCAAGCCCACCTCATCTCCCAATTTTTCAATTCTGGATTTCTGATAAACAGAATAAAGTGCACCGGTGTATATTGCCTCAACACCTAAATTTTTAAGATCAACAAAAGCAGCCTTTAAATCTTTAAGTTCCTCTTCCTTAACTCCATCAGTTTCAACTGACATGATAGGAATATCCATCGCTTCTGAAAGCAAATCAGTTATATGAATGTTGGGAACATGAAACATATAAGATTCGTCATTTTTAGATTTCATTGAAAGAAGATATTTTACATCTTCTTTCGCTTCTAAGGCGGCAAAAACAGCCATGGTACTGTCTTTACCTCCTGAAAATAAAATCGCAACATTCATATTATCTTTTACGCTTAGTATTCATCGTTTTTCTAAATCTTCTGTATGCAGGAACAACACTATCCATATAAATTCCAATCAATGCGACAATAACACCAACACCACCACAAAGCAATGTAAATTGAACATTAGATAACATTGAAGAGTTTGTGTTATTTACAGTGGTCTGGATAGGTCCTTCAATATTGCTTGCCACAATTCCTTTATCAAGCAAGGCCTTTTCAAAATCTTCCAGATGAGTTGAATCAACAACTAAAACAGCATTAATCTGTGCATAGGAAAGTGTTTCACCATACACTAATTTATACCAATCTGAAAAAGTCTTTAATGCTTGAGAAGAGGTATAATTATCTGCCAACTCAATATTAATCCTATCTGCTGTTACTGTATAATTCTTATAATTGCTATCAATATTTCCAACTATCTCTTCAAAATAATCGTGTTCCGCTTCATTAAAATGCCACATTGGTATCGAAATAGAAGTCTCGTTAAATGATTTGAAACCATCCCTAGATGATACATCCTGCCTAAGGGCATCTGTATCGACTGAAGATGACAAATCAAGATATAATGTTTCTTCATTATTAGGCATGCTTTTTTCAAAAGAACTTGCCAAATCCGGCATTTCCTCATATATTGGTTGTAAGAAGAATGCTCCTCCAATTGAACCTATTAGAAAAGCCACTGCCAAAACTAATAATATTTCGCGTCTTGGCATGTATCGTCTTAACATTCCTATTGAAAAAACAAAAACCATCATTATAATGAATAAAACAATGTAAATTATTGCACTTAAAATATCCATATATTTCACACGCCATTTAAAAGTATATTTAAATATTAAATTATAATACTTAAAAAACTTTGTATGAAAATTAGGTTATTCCACATATATCTGCATATTTTCAGTATTTTCAGGCCATTCCACAATTATTGAATTTTCACCTTTTCTTAAATAAATATCCGATTTTTCAAGAGTTGACTTGAAATATATTTTTTCAGATTTGATTTGACCGCCATTAAGTTTTAAATTACATGAAATATAGTTATTTGCAACATTCACCTTCAAATCATTTGATAAAACTGCATGAACCGTTTGTTTTGATCCCTGACCTTGCCCATAAACTTCCTCTATGGCTTGGGATATTTTTGACAAATCCGACTTTGCATTTAAGGTATCTGATACATCCAAAGTATTTCCAATAGTAAGTTCAGTCAATGGCAAAGTAAAAACAATTAAGAGGATTAATGAAATTGCAAATATCAATAAATATTCAAAAGAAACCTGTCCTTTGTCATCATTCATATTTACACCACCAAAACCAGATTTTTAGTAAACAATATCATTATGTCCCCATAAAATATAGCTATCAACAATCCTGCAAATATTGCCGGAGTGAATGGATATGAAATTTTAATTGAAATATATTTGCCGATAAATCCCTGAGCGCTCATTATCTTGATTAGGTACATGTCCTTTTCAGTTATACCTCCTGCACTTATGGATTTAAAATAATATTTTCCTTCACCTTTTTTACTTTCAAACACTTCCAAATTGCCGTCAACATCATTTATTAACTCTATTATGTATTTATCCTCGAAATAAAAATCATTTACAATATCGCCTTCATTCAAATCCTTAATTGGTATTGTCCTATTTAATGTTGAATGAATCAGCCTTCTTAAATTTTCGACATTAAGCAAAGTTATCAGATAAAACGGATGATTCTTAAATATCTCATTTTTAATAATCAGGTGCCCGACAAATATCACTAAAAAAGGAAATGAAACCAGAATACTGTTTACAACAACACTGAATGAAAACGGATATATGGACAACTGCGGAAAAATATTCAAAAAGTCTATATTGAGTCCACTAGGTATTACTGTAGCGATAGCAGTGAACAACCTTACATCGCCACCACCCCACATTTTTAATTTCCACAACAAATAAGTTATAGCATATGTGATAATCATTGAAATAAATGAAGCTAAAATGAATTTAACGTTACTTGTAATTAATGACAAAATCAAATTTGATAACAATCCAAACAACGCCAAGACATAACATAATTTGCTGGGAACAAAATTGTTTCGAATATCATAAATTGATGCCAAAATACAAAATAGCAATGTAATAATTATTTGAATCAAAAATATAGCACTAAAATTCATGATAGTACTATTATAACTTAAAATATATTAATTAGATAGAAAGTCAACTCGTTAAATTGCTTTTGACTTGTAAAATTGCAACAAAAATAGAAAAATTAATTTTTAGAAAACTCATAAATAGCTTCTAAAAATGCTTTAAATAATGGATGTGGCCTATTAGGTCTTGATTTAAATTCCGGATGGAATTGACAACCAATAGCCCAAGGGTGATTTGGCAATTCAATAATTTCCACTAAAAAGTCATCAGGACTTGTACCGGAAATAATTAAACCTTTTTCTTTTAAATCCTTTCTGAAATCATTGTTAAACTCATATCTATGTCTGTGGCGCTCTTCAATATCGATTTCACCATATGCATCATATGTTTTGGTTCCTTCAATGATTTTACAGTCATATGATCCCAAACGCATAGTTCCACCCATGTTTTTGATTTTCTTTTGCTCTTCCATCATGTCGATGACAGGGTATTTCAAGTTGTCATCAAATTCAGAACTGTTTGCATCAGGATAACCGTTTCTTCTTGCAAATTGAGTTACCATGGATTGCATTCCAAGACAGATTCCAAACAATGGAACATTATTTTCAATTGCATAATCAATTGCATCCAATTTGCCTTCAAAACCACGTTCTCCGAAACCACCAGGAATCAATATGCCGTCAAACTCATTTAAAGCTTCCTGATCTAATTCATCAACATCGGAACTTAAGTATTTGATTTTGGCTTTTACTCCAATGCTGGCTGCTGCGTGAAGTAGAGATTCACGGATACTGATGTATGAATCTTCAAGTTCGACATATTTTCCAACAATACCTATAGTGACCTCAGGATCAGTGATTCTTAATGATTCGACAATTTTAGCCCAATCATCCAATTTGGAAGAATCAGCTTCAACATCCAAACCAATCCTATTGACAATGAGTTCACCTATTTTGCGTTCTTCCAAAACAAGAGGAACCTCATAGATTGTTCCGGCATCAGGAGTGTTAACCACAGCCTTAACGTCCACATCACAGAAATGGGCAACTTTTCCAAGTAAAGCATCATCAATGTGAACCTGTGACCTGCACACAATAACATCAGGATTTATTCCGACACTTCTTAACTCTTTTGTAGAGTGTTGGGTAGGTTTGGTTTTGAATTCTCCAGCTGCATTTAGGTAGGGGATAAATGTAACATGGACAAACATGACATTTTCTCTGCCTTCCTCATTTCTGAGTTGTCTTAAGGCTTCAAGGAAAGGTTGGCTTTCAATATCTCCGACAGTACCTCCAAGTTCTACAAGAACTACATCATAATCTGCACTTTCTGAATTTGCACGAATCATTTCTTTAATACGATTAGTGATATGAGGAATAACCTGTACACATTCTCCAAGATATCCTCCTTCTCTTTCTTTAGCAATAACAGATTCATAAACTTTACCAGTAGTAATATTTGCCATTCCATCAAGTTCAACATCTAAAAATCTTTCATAGTGTCCTAAATCTAAGTCTGTTTCCATACCATCATGAGTTACAAACACTTCACCATGCTGATATGGATTGAGTGTTCCAGAATCCCAATTCAAATAGGGGTCTATTTTAATAGCTGAAACATTTAAACCATAAGACCTTAAAATTCTTCCCATAGAAGCAGATGTTATACCTTTTCCTATGGAACTAACTACCCCACCAGTTATAATAATATACTTTGTCAGAAAAATCCTCTCCTAATTAAAATTACATTTATAATTTTAGTAATTCATCGTATATAAAAATTTTTTTGAAGTAAATATTGTTTAAAAAAGGACAAAATTAATATGTTAAAACTCTTATAATTTTAATTAAAAAAAGGTGATAAAATGATAATCGTCAATGCAAATTTACCAGTAAAAGAAGAAAAAAAAGATGAAGTAATTAAACAGGCCGAAACATTAATCAATGCTTCCAGAACACACGAAGGAAACATCTCATACAATCTATACCAGGACGTCATTGACGGTTCCCTGACATTCATTGAAAAATGGGAAAGCCAAGAAGCCTTACAGGCACACATGCAAACACCTGAATTCATAGAATTCGGTGAAGCAATTAAAGAATCTGTAACAGCGCCTTTAGACATCAAACTTATTGTTGGCGAAGAAATTGAAGGAAATTAATTTTTCCTTTAATATCTGCTATTTCTCCAGTTATTCAATTTGTTGGAAATCTCCCTTGATGTTTCATCAAACTGAAACTGACCCTCATCACCATAATTGGCAAAACTGTGGGACTGTACAAAGTCAAAACAGGAATCATTAGGTTCAGTTTGCCCATTACCTCTTCTACAATACATTCCATGAGCCCTACCATATGGACTTACGCTCCAATAAGTACAGTTCAGACAGATTTCCTCACCGTTATTTACCATCGAATCAAAATCAGGTTGCTGTTCGAAATCAAAGTCCTGTGAACCATCATCCTGACTATCGAAAAATTGAAAGCACTCATCACAATAGTTGTCCTCATCCAACTCATTTCCACAATTTGGACATTTCATAATTTTACCTAAACCAATGTTTTGATGAACTCTTTTATATGCTCATCACAAAATTCCCAAGTATGCTCGCCTGGAGCTTTAATAAAAGTGGCATCAATACCATTATCTTTTAAAAAGCCATAAAAATCAACATTCTTTTCGAATAAAAAGTCATCCACTCCACAGGCCATGTGAATGTCCGGAATATTCGGACAGTTTCCAATCAATGCTTTTGGATCCATGTCAGAACCTTTCAACATGTCCAAATCACCGAAAATGGATTCATAAAAATCCCTGGAGCGCAAAACATTACCGTCATCTGTGTAGTTTACAATATCCTCAGTTATCAAAGCTGCAGACATCATTCCTATTTTGGAAAAGTTTTCATGATACTTTAAACCGTTTCGAATGGCACCATAGCCGCCCATTGAAAATCCTGCAATGAAGGTGTCTTCCCTTTTATCGGATAACGGAAAGATGTTTCTTGTAATGTCCAAGAGTTCCTGACCGACATATTCCCCATAATAGGCATGGGCCTTAGGATTGTCAACATAAAAACTGTTTTCACCACATGGGATTACTATGGCTATCCCATTATCCTCCGCAAACTTCTGAATGGATGTGTTTGCAAGAAATATGTCATCACTGCCATACAATCCATGAAGCAGATACAATGTTTTGTAAGGCTTTGGAACTATCTCTTCGGCATCCTGCAGGAAGTGGATATTATCTGCAGGCAATATTACACTGATTGACGTGCGTCTCTGCAAACTTTTACACTTGATATCTCCTCTAAATAGAACCATAATACCCTATTCCAATAGCTTATCCAATTTGCAATTTATATCAGCCAATTGTTTTGATAGCTTTTCCTGATTTTTCAAAATCAAATTCTGATTATCCAACACTACCTTAAAATGTGCATCAGTTAAGTTTGCTGAGCTAACAAGCTTATAATAAATATCTTCATTATCCATCATCAAAATCACCTCCTATGTCCACAATTCAGTTATGAACATCGGACTTGCATCCTCTGCCTTTTCAAATCCGCAATATTCATAAAATTTCGCTTCCACATCATAAGCAACAACTACAATTCTCATATAATCTTTATAATGATTTTTAACTCTCCCAACAAGTTCCTTTCCAATTCCCTTTAACTGATAATCAGGGTGAACAAGCAGATAATGCACATAGGCATTCATAACTCCGTCATCCATTACACAAATCATTCCAACAAGCTTATCTCCGTCCCATGCGGAATACACAGTTTCGAAATTTTTCATGGCGATTGCCAGTTTTTCCGGAAAATGACCTGAAGACCAATCCACCGATAAAAACAAATCCTGAAGTTGTTTTTTGCTAAATTTATGCGTGTTCTTATATGTTATTTTTACTCGTATTTAAACCACCCTGTACTCTGTCCATTTATTTGATAAATATCTGTAAACGTAAATTCCTGCCCTCACATACCAATCGATGAACATGGCAATCCAAGTTCCGAACACTCCAATTCCCATCCACCCAGCTATGACATATGAAAGGCCTATTCTGCATGCGAACATTACTGCCAAACTTATATACATCACTGATTTTGAGTCTCCTGCTCCTCTGAATGTTGCAGGCAGAGTAAATGACAATGGCCATATTATGATTGCAAAAATTCCATGCCATATTATCATTTCGCTGGCCATGGCAGCAGTCTGGGCAGACAGGTTGTAGATGCCTAAAATCAAAGGCAGACCCACAAATATAATGACATTGATGACGATATGTGAAATGGTTACTATAACAAGACATTTCTTATTGTAATATCTGGCCTGTTCATAGTCATTTGCCCCGACACAGTTTGATATCACAGCAGTAAGTCCCAAATTAATTGCAAATCCCGGCAAAACTGAAAATATTCCAATTGCATAACCTACTGAGTTTGCAGCTATTGCCATTGTTCCGAATGTTGAAACGATGCTTAAAACCAAAACTCTGCCCAATTGGAAAAGTCCGTTTTCAATACCATATGGGATGCCCACTTGCAATACTTTTCTAAGTATAACATAGTCAAACTTATGTTTTAATGTCTTTTTAATATGTAATTTATAGTTATCGTCAACGGCAAAATGCATTATCAAAATAGCAGCCAAAACCCGTGATATCACGGTTGGAATAGCCACTCCTCTAACATCCCATCCCAAATAGTAAATGCAAAAGGCATTGCCAACAACATTCAATACATCACAAACAAGCAGAATTCTCATTGGAATGGTTGCATTGTTGGTTGTTCTGAAAATTGCTGCACCTGCATTATAAATGGCAAGGAAGGGAATTGAGAATGCCACAATATACAGATACATGTCCGCATTCGCCCACACATCTGCTTCGATTTGGCCGAATAGAATTCCAATTAAAAAATGCCTTAAAATAACTACCAAAATCATTAGGACCGTTGACAATATAGTTGAAAACCATACCAGCTGAGTTGCAGAATTTTGTGCCTTGTCAATCTGTTTGTCACCCAAATATTGTCCGGCTACAACAGCCCCTCCCGTTGCAAGGGCTGAAAATGAAAAAATAAGAAGTTGAACTAAAAAATCAACCAGAGAAACTCCTGAAATTGCCGCTTCACCCAATGAAGCAACCATTACTGAATCGGCAAATCCTACAAAGAATTCAAGACCATATTCAATTAAAAGAGGAATAAAAAGAGCAAGTAATGCCCTATTTGAATATAGATATCCTTCAGGAGTTTTAAAAATATTCATGACTTATCTTATGAAATTTGTACGCGGTTTTTCTTCTTCTGTTATGGTCAAACCTTTCTCTTCACCCGCTTTCATACATTCCAGGAAAAATGCCATGTTATGAGCCAGTTGTCTCATGGTTCCCAATCCCTCTTCATCCTGCATTACCTCTTCGGGAGTGTTTCCATGAACCATATTCCAATAGAATGAGGAAATGATAGGCATCTGGCTGATTCCCAAATACTTGATCAATTGATCATAGGTTGCGGTTGTTCCACCACGTCTTGCAGAGCAGACCACCGCTCCAGGCTTGTGCTTGAACGCTTCACCATCAGCACCATGGGAGTTTGAATAAAATGCACGGTCCAGAAATGATGTCATGGATCCGTTTGCACTTGCATAATAAACAGGTGATCCGAATACAAAAGCGTCTGCATCATATGCCTTTTTAACGAATTCATTTACAACATCATTGTCAAATGTACACTGTCCCTTCTCGCCGCATTTCATGCATGCGATGCATCCTATTATAGGTTTTGTTTTAATCCAGAATATTTCGGTTTCAATGTCATGTGTCTCTAGGGTTTTTGCAACTTCAGTCAATGCAGTGTATGTACAACCATTCTTATTTGGACTTCCGTTTACCAATAATACTTTCATTTTAATAATCTCCATCAATCAATCTTTGAACTAATAAATGTCCTTTTTTAAATTCCAATGAACCTTTTTTAACACTTTCTTCATCAAAGGATTCACATTCATCACCTTCGCGTTCGGAATCGAATATAATTATCGGCACATCATCACGGGTGTGAGTTCCAACGCTTATAGGTGTTGGGTGGTCTGGCAATATTGCTCCCCTGTATGGTGAGCCCTCAAGACTTTCAATGATTGGACCGACAATGAACTCGTCAATCCTTTCGATTGCCTTTACCTTTTCAGGAGTATTTTGAGCATGGCCCGCTTCATCCGGAGCTTCAATATGAATCAACAACAAATCAGTTTCCTTCAATGCTTCAATACCATATTCACCTTTCTGCTTATAGTCAGTATCGAAATAACCTGTTGCTCCCGGAACATCAACAATATTCATTCCTGCGAAGTTTCCAATACCTTTAAGAAGGTCCACACCTGTAATTACAGAAGCTGTGATTCCATAAGTCTCTTCGAAATTAGGCAAGCTTGGAGTTACGCCTTGTCCCCATAGCCATACCATATTAGCAGGTATTTCCCTTTTCTGATTGATTTCATGGCCTTTTAGGTATTCTCTTGCCTCAAACATTATCTTTTGGATTTCTTCAGCCAGTTCGCATTCTCCAAACATGTTATCTGCAAGTTTTTCACCAACAATATCATGAGGGGGCATTGTTTTGATGCTTGAAAGAATTTCAGCATCCTTTACACTATCACATGAGTAAATAAATAAATGCCTATAACTTACGCCAGTATAGAACTTGCCTTTAAAGTCAGGGTATTTCTCTGTGAAATATTCATTCAGGCCTTTCATCAGCACATCAGCCTCTTCAGTAGAAATGTGGCCTGCATTAAAGTCATCCATAGCGTCGCTTTCGCTGAAAATTGTATTGCATCTGAATATCACATCTTCAGGTTTTGTAGGAATGCCTTCGCTTCCGGCCTCCAAAGGTCCACGACCGGTATAGTAGTCCGCCGGGTTGAAACCGAAAATGCTCATGTTTGCAACATCAGACCCCGGAGTATACTGTTCGGGGACATTGTTTGTAAATCCGCCAAAACCTTTTTTGGCCAATTTATCAATATTTGGAGTATTAGCCACCATTAAAGGAGTTTTGCCTTCCAATTCATCTACAGGATAATCACTGGAACCATCTGGAATAAAGATAACGTATTTCATATTATCAAAAAAAGAATAAATAATTAGTATTTATTTTTTAAAATACTAATCAAGTCAGTCAACATTGCAGAAGCAGTTTCAAGGGAACCTGCTCCGAGTCCAATTACAGATACCTCATCATTACATCATAGGAACTTCCTCTTTTAACCAAACGAGGAGATACCTGCAAATTGTCAGGAGATACTTCAGCTATCAATTTAATCAGGTAATCGTCCTTTTTGGCAAGCTCAATAGCCTGGGAGTTAATGTTTGAAATACCTTCAACCTTAACGTCACTGTATGTTGCATCAATTCCCAATAGTGAATTTGCCAATATGACTGTTTTGCAAGCTGCATCAATACCTTCAACATCCTGGGTAGGGTCAGTTTCTGCAATACCCAATTCCTGAGATTCCTTTAAGATAACTTCATATTCTGAACCTTCTGAAGTCATTCTTGATAAAATATAGTTTGTGGTACCGTTCAGGATACCTTTGATTGACTTGATCTCACAGGATGCGAGAGTGTCTTTTGTGAAATTGATAATTGGCATTGATCCGCCAACACTGGCTTCATACTTAAATTCAACGCCCGCTTTTTCAGCTGCACCAACAACTTCCTTAAATTTCAAGGCCAAATGTCCCTTATTTGAGGTTACAACATCCTTTCCCTGTTCAAATGCCTTTAAAGTTAGTGAAAGTGCAGGCTGTGCATCAACGATATTTGTAGGAGTTGCTTCGATAAGACAATCGTATTCAACAGCATCCAATACATCTGCACCATTTTTATCAGACCCGAATTCAGGATATGCTGATAGTTTTCCTTCTTCTTTTTTAGTCTTTACAAGTAATTCTTCATCCAAGCCATCTTGTGAGATTGCAGATGAAGATGAATCTGCTGCTGCAACCACTTTAACTGCAACACCAGTTTTTTCCTTAATTAAATCCTTCTTCATGGAAAGGGCATTGGCAACGCCTTGGCCAACTGAACCGAATCCCATGATAATGACTTTACATTCATCCATAATAATCATCACTTAAACTTCATTAATCACTAACAATTCCTTTTCTTCGGCAATTTCTGCAATTTTGTCAAATACCATTTTCTTTTTACCGATGTCCGCTTCAACATTAATCAATGCGGTGGATTCTTTCTCACCGTTTAATTTAATATCAAATGCCACAATTACAACACCATCCAATTCATTTATTTTGTCCATAGTGTCCCTTAAATCCTGGTCTACAATGTGGCCGAATAATATTGTAGTGATTGATTCTTTTCTGACAACACCATCCATTTCAATAATAGTAAATCCTAATTCTTCAAATCTGTCAACCACTTTTTTAAGGTCTTCCTGATCTCCTTCCAAAGTAAGCTGAACAGGAACTTTTCCATTTTCGTTTTTATAATCTCTTTTATGGATAACAGTTACAAGATTGGCACCGCATAGACTTATTGGTTCCAATGCTTTGACCAACTGTCCTGGAGAATCCAAAAGTTCTAGAACCAAGTTTATTCTCATAAAAATCCCTCTTAATTTGTCCAATCAGCCCTTTTAACAATGAGATTTCCATCTTTGTCGATATTAGCATTTCTCAATATTTTTTCAGGATTTTTCTCGTGAGCTTCATCTTCACGAGTTAAGTTTAAATTATCAGTAATATACCAGGTTTCGTCTGAATCTGGAATGTCTTCCAATATTTTTGAGAATTTTTCTATAATCTCTTCTGCATCTTTTTCGATTGTCATAAATATAAACTCCTATTAATTAATAATATAAATATTATGTTTTTTAACATTAATAAAGTTAAAGAAAAATAGGATAATAGTTTAAAAAAATAAGTAAAAAAATTATTATAAATACTGGGAAATATCCGTATCCTTAATGATTTTCTTTCTCAATATCTTGTCGATTCCGGTTCCATATTGGGCTGCCTTTTTAGGCCTGTAGGCTATTTCATAGTCAAGACCCTCTTCAAAAGCGATTTTACGTAATATGCTTTTCCTCATATCATCATGCATTGAAACTATCTTTTTATTGTCAGGAATATTCAGAACCAGTTCCACCAAGTTTTTATCCAAAAACGGCAGTCTCAATTCAACGCCGTTAAGCATTGAGCATGCATCATCCCTTTCAAGGTTAACATGATACATGTTTGACATGTCAACCCTCAAATCATAATTGAGTGTTCCGTCAACAAAACTTTGAAGATAACGTTTGTATCCTCCAAAGAGCTCATCGGCACCCTGACCTGAAAATGCTACCTTCAGACCATCTTCCGCAACCATCCTAGTGGCAAAATAAGTGGTAAGGCCAACACCAACCTTCATAAGGTTATCATCACCAATTGCCTTAACAACACTTGGAAGAGCTTCACGAATCAAATCCTCTGTAACCTCACAGATTTTCAAGTCAAGATTCAGGAATTTCGATGCATATATTGCAGCTTCAATATCTTTTGAGCCTTCAGCTCCAACTGCATAAAGAGTAATCTTCAAGGGAATGTTTTCTGAAATCTCCTTTAAAAGCAATGCAAGATATGAACTGTCAAGACCCCCTGAAAATATTACACCAATCTCATTTAATCCATCGATTCTTTTGGATACACTCAACTTTAACATCTTGTCTATTTTAGCTACATCGCCTTCAAAGACCTTTTCATAAATTGCCTGTACTGGAGCTATATCTTCCCAGTTAAACAGGATGTGTTCCGGTTTTAATGTTTCTATTTCATCAAATCCAACTTCTTTTAAAGCCAGTTTTGATGATGCAAATCCCTTCAAATCATCATTTTGTGCATAGAATAATGGTTTCACTCCAAGTGGATCACGTGCAAGCGCCAAGTTTTCACCATCCCAAACGGCAAATGCATAATCTCCATCAGCCAATCTGGTTGCCATTTGGATAGCCTTGACAAGATCTCCCTTGTTGTAACATTCAATCAGATAAAGCAGTGCTTCCGCGTCAGATAAAATCTCCTTTTGAACCCCTACTTTGGAAAGAAGATTAGTTATTGTTTTGAAATTATATATTTCACCATTGAAGACCAAAGTAAGATTACCATTGCTTACCGGTTGTGGTTCAGATATCCTATTGTTCAAATCATAGATTGAAAGTAGATTATGACCAAAAGCTATTGGATATGTACCATCATCTTCAAATTCATCCAAATCAATGTCAATGTAAATTTTATCCAAAAAAAGACCTGATGAGTCAGGACCTCTGTTTTTTGAGGTTTTCAACATCTTAACAATATCATCTGCTTTTACTTTACCTTGAAGGCCTACTATTGAACACATGATATAATGTTATGAAATTAATAATACTTAAAATTTAAAAAAAGAAAATAACATGAGCCAACTAATCATTAGCCCATCTTTTTAATTTAGGAAATACGTCTCTCATCATTGCACTTGCCTGCTCTTTATCAATATCCGGATGAACTTCAACCATCTTATCGATGCAGAAATTCATCATTTCATCCATTGACATATCTGATGTGAATTCTCCATCCTTGAAGCAGTATATGCAGTAGTCTTCATTTTTACTGCCATCAGCATTGGTTCCGAAGAGTTCATCATCCGCCAGAGGCATTGCACAGGATTGACAGAATTTTTGATTTTCAAATTCGTTCATAGTATCACATCCTATCCATTATTTAAACTTTTTAATATTTAAAATATTTGAGAGCATTTGAAAAGTAATGTTAAAGTGTAACATCTCTTTTTGTAAAGTAAATATAAGAGATAAGTAATCCGATCACAAAAGTTGCCAAGATTACACCATAAGATACTGTCATTCCTGTACCATATTTAGCAATTTCACCAGAGGAAATCAAATATGGGCATACCCAAGGAACATAAGGCGCCCAGGCCTGTCCGTAAATCAAAATGTTCACCAATGCCAAGCCGGCCCCTCCAACCATTGCCGGAACCATATTTGTAATCACCAATGAAAGGAATACAAATGGAGAAAATGTTAAAAACAGCAGCACGTTTGCAAAGAGAAGCTGAATAAAACTGTCAATGAATAGTTTTAGACTAAATCCATCAAGACCCGCAATAAAACCAAAGACAAGTGTTGATAAACTTGTAACAACAGTTAAAATTAAAATCCAAACTAAAAACATGACATATTTGCTTAACAAGAAATTTCCTCGAGATACTGGAATAGTCAACATTGTTTTAAGAGTATGTTCATTGTATTCCCTTCCAAACAGATAGGAAATCATTATTGCAAAAAGCATAACTCCAAATAATGCTGACATGTACATATTTACATTATCAAACAACAATTCAAAAGTATGGCCTTCACCAAATGCAAAAACTGCTATAAACATTAGAAATGGAGGTAAAATGGCCCCCATTAAACTCAATAGAAAGATATTTGACCTTTTAAGTTTTAAAAATTCCATTTCTATGAAAGTTAACATACAATCACCTCAATTATTGGAAACGAATCTTGTAAAAAACTCTTCCAAGTTTTCTTCACACAAATTCACCTTTTTAACATCAATTCCTGCCTTAACAAACAATGCATTAAATTTATCCCTCATATTAAGATGAGAATAAAGGCGAATTGTATTGTTTTCAAATGTATAGTCCTCATTTTCCTTAAGCTCCAATTCTTTAAAGATATTGAGCGCAAGATTAATGTCTGATACTTCAAATTCAACAAACTTGTTTAACCTGTCATGTAACTCCTCTCTTGATATTTCATCGATTAAAACACCATTTTCCATAAAACCGATGACATCGGCAAGATTTTCAATTTCACTCAATATATGTGACGAAATGAGAATTGTTATTCCAAATTCATGGGACAATCTTTTAAGCAATGTTCTGATTTCCTTTATTCCAAAAGGGTCAAGACCGTTAATCGGTTCATCCAAAATCAATAATTCTGGATTATGCAAAATAGCTGCTGCTATTCCCAAACGTTGCTTCATGCCTAATGAGAAATCCTTGAATATTTTTGATTTTGAATCTCCCAAATTAACCATTTCAAGAACTAATCTAATTTTTTGGGGGTCATAATCGCCCCTTATTTTTCCAATGATTTTCAAATTCTCATATGCAGTCAGATTTTCGTAAAATCCTGGAGTTTCAATGATTGAACCTATTCTTTGATAGATTTCATTTGAATGTCTTTTAGGATCTTTTCCAAAAAGATATATTTCTCCATCGCTTGGATATGTGAGGTTCAGTAGCATGCACATTGTTGTGGTTTTTCCAGCTCCGTTTTTTCCTAAAAGACCGTAAATCTTTCCCTTTTCAACATGCATATTAACTGAATTCACAACCTTATTTCTGGAATATTTTTTTGACAGATTGTTTGTTTCGATAACGTAGTCTACCATGTTAAAAACTCCCTATAATATCACTTAAAAAAAGAAAATGGAATGTTAAAAGCATTCCAACTATTTGATTGATTCCCTATATATTGATCCGCTAACCCTATTGAAGAATACGCTGCAGTAGGAGGTTACGAATAATGCTTGAATAATTGATAGAACTGTTGATATGACTATCGCCTGATTGTTAATTGTCGCTGCAAATATCACGGCTAAAAAGCTCATGATAATTCCAATAGCCATGTTGATAATCATGAACACTATTGCTGTAAAGATGACTGTTCCAACATATTTGCCCCATCCCAGATTAGAGATATTGTCAATTATTTCCCTAAAGTCAAATGCCTTTTTAAGGCTGTCATGGGCAACCATATTGTTCAATGCCATAATCAGGAAGAAATAACAGATTATCATCAGTAAGACTGAAATTATAATTATGACCGGCCATGCTGATGAGTTGGTTGTCAATATTATTGCCAAAAACGCCACAATCATTGGAGGAATGCTGTATACAAAACTTACAAGGAAATATTTGACTCCCTTGATGAACATTCCCACAATATCTTCAAATCCGGGAAGATCATCTTTCCGGTTTATTGAGAAGCTGATCACGTTATATTGGTATCCCATTATAAATAATGATATAACGAATCCGACTATTAGTATTGCAATCGCCAAATAGACATCTCCACTAGGCATCTGTGAAAAGCCCATAGTGGTAGCATTGGTTTTATCTAAAGTGCCCATAACTATTCTAGTTATATCCAAAGTTTTAAGGGAAAACGCCAATGAAAGCAAATCAAATATTACAAATAATATTCCAAATACTAAAAGTTTTTTAATGTCATTGAAAGGATATTTCAATCCTTCAACGACACAGTCAGTAATGCTTGGCATTTAATCACCTCATACCTGCATGGTATATAATAATCCGATGGATCTAGAATTGAATATGCATAAGTACGGACCAACAATGAACATTGAAATTAAGAAGTTAACTGTTACACCCAAAACGAATATTCCAGTTGGATCAATACCTAAAACAGCAGTGGAGAAACCAAATGCTGAAAATATTATTCCTATAATCATTGAAACAACAGAGAAGATAACTAAAGTTATGATTATTAACCCCAATAATGTTGCAATGCATTTGAACCATCCGATTTCATCTATAGCCTCTTTTATCTCACTTATAGCAAATGCTTTTGATAACGCCCCATCATTATATGCCATGTGGCACAATCCAATTTGAATCATCAACTCTACAACAACAAAAGCGACAAATGTTATTATGGCTCCTATAAGCATTATTGCAGATGATGCAAAACCATTAACCTGCATTGCAATCAGAGCAAATATCAAAAAGATAATGATTGGCACGAGCAAATACAAAATCTGAACAATTACAACCTTTACACCATCAATGAACATGCTTATCACATCATTAAAATCAGGTAATGGATCTCTGCCGTTGATAACTCCATGTACTGCATTGTTGATAACCCTATAATTATAACCAGTAATCAGAAATGCAGGAAGCAATAAGAAACTGAATAAACAAATTACTCCTAATATCACTAGAGTTTTCCAGTCCTTGGCTGAATATTCCAGTGAATCCTTGTATATATCTAAAATCATTTTTATCACCTAATAGTAATCATCATCGAAAATAAATATTTCTTCCATAACAAAGTATTTTTCTCGATCTCCTTTAAACATCATTTTATTAAAGACTTGGGTTATTTCATAAGCCAAAAATAAAGATGGATTGTACCGGCCATTTTCAAGCGCATTAATGGTCTGTCGGGTAACTCCAACTTTATCACCCAATTCTTTTTGGCTCATCTTGAGTTCTTGTCTTAAATATTTAATCATGGTTCTCATAGTAATCCACAAATTAATTTTTTGCAAAAAGTATTTAAGTACTTCAGTAATTATGTTAAAAACTAATTACTTATGTTAATGTTACATTACATAGTATATAAACTTAACGGTTTTTATAAAAATTAATTTAATCATTTAAAAAATAAAATAAACATTAAAAAACTTATTAATTTTTTAAATAATAATTTTTAACATTTATTTTAAAATAAAAATAGATAATTACTCATAAATTATCATTTAATAATGAATTAACTATTTTTTTAAAGTCAAAATAAAAACGAAACATTTATATAGTAAGTAATACATCTTTAACATATGTAACATTTCTATAACAGATTTTGTTGCAAAAATAGTTCCAAGCAGAAAAATTGAACCTCTCCGGCTTGTAGAAGCAGGAGATTCTTAGGCCATGCCTATTTTTTCGTCAAAGCATTTCCATTCATAATAATATGTGGATTTTCCTTGAC
>CADBHR010000019.1 GCA_902794475.1 uncultured Methanobrevibacter sp.
AGTTGGTTTTTGCATTGAAAGTTTTTTTGCCCACTTTAATGGCGACTTTTGCATTTTTAATTGCCTTTCCACGATTATCTTTAAGAACAACAGAGTACTTTTTGACTTTAACAGATCTTTTGAAAGTTTTCTTTTTGACAGTCAATTTAGGAGTTGCCTTTTTAACTGTAATTTTAACTGAACTTGTTGAGTTCACAAATTTAGCATTTCCTGCAAAAGTAATTGTTGCAACATATGTTTTTACAGGAGTTAAACCATTAGTGGAAATTTTAACTTGACCCTTAGAATCTGTTTTAAGATTACTGTAAACTTTACCGTTGGAAAGTTCAATAGTAACTGTAACACCATCAATAGGTTGTTTTAAAACATCATTTAAAGTTGCAACCAAATATTTCCCCCCATTATACACTGTTACAACATCATATGAAGTTAAATAAGTTGCAATTCCATTAACAATTAATTTATTGACTTTTGTTTCACCAGTAAAAGTATTTATAGAAGTTATTGCATATGTTCCTGCACCCAATCCGATTTTTAATCTTGCGACACCATTAGAATCTGTCATTATAGGATATTCATCATCATCAACTTTAAATAAAATGGAAGTATTAGCCAATACGGAATCTCTACCCTGATAGAATGTAGCTATGAACTCATATTCATCTCCATATTCAATTATCATGTCATTTGATTTAACAGTAATGAAATTAACATCAATTGTGCCATTACAATCAAAAGGCAAATATTCATAATCACCAGAATAGCTTATTGTGTATGGATACTCACCTAAATTTAAAGCCGGCACAGTAAACCGTACAACACCATTATTAATATAAGATGATAACATTTTATCAGCAATATTTAATGTTACCCTCCCTGTTACATCATCAGGCAAAGTTACAGTAATATTATTCTCTTGTTTTACATCAAACTCCGGAATTGTAATGTTGATGTTACTTTCATCAATTTTCATCCTATAATCAAGATCTTTTTCATCACGAGACTCAATATGATTTTTTTCCACAAACTTAGCGGTAACCGTATGAATTCCTGGACTCAATACGCCCAAATTAACAGCAGCAGGAGTATTGGCTTTCACATTAACACGTTTAGATCCATTAAACCAAATTATAACCTCACCATCAGCACTGGCAGTTACATATGCAGTAACATTTTCTCCATAGGTGATTTCGCCAAAAATAATGCTAACATTTGATGGAGCTTTATTTATTGTTAATGATACATTTACATCATTTGCACGATACCCTAGAGCCTTTAAAATAGCTGTGTATTTTCCAGCATCCAGAGATACAATCCAATCATCACAACTCAATGCACTATCGGTTTTTTTTCGAACACCGTATTCGTCATATACTTCAATTCTGATGATAGCGTCAATTATTTCCTCATCATCCCAGTTGGTAAAATTAAATAATAGCTTTTCGCCGGAGCCATATGTAGAATTGAAATCGGAAACGGTAATCTTATATTCTTTTATAAGTGTCTCTTCAACATCAATGAAAGTGCAGTTAACTGAATTAAAACGACCTGAAAACGCAATATTATTCTGATAAGGAATATTTATAATAGTACAATTTTCTATCTGAGTATAATTACCGTATCTACTTATACCATAAACAGCACTAGCATCATAATTTGCAGAGTTATTTTCAAAAGTACAATTAATAATTAAATCTCCATAATCTACTGCCCCACCGTAGTCAGCAGAATTGTTTATAAAAGTACAGTTTATGACATCAACATTATATGTTGCGCCACCTCTTTTAGCAGAGTTAAAAATGAAAGTACAATTGATAGCAGTTGTCTGACCATTAATAGCTCCGCCGTTGTTTTCGCCTGCATACCCATTAATAAAAATTATTTCTTCAAATATTGAATTATAATAACTTTTTACATAAAAAATTCTTGCAACATCAAAACCATCTATAGTAAATCCGTTACCATGAATTGTTACTGCACGATTGATTATAATCCCATCTCTGTATGTGTCTCCATCTATATTGAAATCATACTTATAATTGCAATCTAAATAAATATCAGAATCACTATTGCCATTAATAAGTTCATCAAGGTCTCTGAATGATTTTGAATCATTTACTTCAAAAAATGTTACTTCATATGTATCGTTCCCAGTTTCTGCAAAATTATTGTTAAACTTTGAATCTGCAGATACTTTTGCATCATATACCGCACCACCATACATGGCAGCACCATTATAGTTAAAAGTACAATTGGATGCATGAGTACCGCTCATCGCTCCACCTTTTTTAGCTTTATTATATTCAAATATTGAGTCCACAACAACAGAATTATAAACGGCACCGCCATAAAAACTAGCCATATTATTAGTAAAGTTACAATTTATTACATTTGCCTGATAAACTGCACCACCAGACCTAGCGGTGTTATTAATGAATGTAGAGTCATATACATTATAACCTTCTCCGCTCATTGCACCGCCATATCTATCGGCAGTATTATTAATAAAATCACAATTCACCACATTACAAAAGGCAACAGCTCCCCCATCTCGGTTTGCAACATTTCCAATGAATTTACAATCAAAAACACTGCCTTTAAACATTGCTCCACCATCCTGTAAAGCAGAATTATTAATTAATGTGGAATTATAAGCAGCCCCATCGTGCAATGCACCTCCGTGTAATAAAGCAGAATTATTAATAAATGTAGAATTATACACATAACTCCCAGATAAAGCTCCACCTTCCTGTGCCATGTTAAAATTAAAAGTGCAGTTTATGGCACTTCCCTGAGATATGGCACCGCCTTTCCAGTTAGCGGAGTTATTGTAAAAGATACAGTTTTCTGCATTTCCGCCGACAATGGCACCACCATATAGCACAGCAGAATTATTAATAAAGGTACAATTTATTGCATCACTGCCAGCTATAGCACCACCATAGTTAGCATGATTGCCTATGAAAGTACAGTTAATAACAGTAGAGGTTCCATAAATCACACCACCGCTTTTTGATGCCATACCGTTAGTGAATGTTATGTTTTTGAATATAATGTTACTGGTAGATATTAAGAACATCCTTGAGGTGTTATTTCCATCAATAGTAAAACCGTTACCATGAATAGTTACAGAACGATTAATTATAATTCCATTTATAAAATTTGAATCCGAAGCATTCTCAAATTTATAATCACTATCCAAATAAACATCACTATCATTATTTCCATTAATTGTATCATTTAAACTGCTGAATGTTTTTGGATCACTTTTTAATAGATCTTTTTGGTCTTCATCAATTACATTGTCATTTACATTCTCTAAACTAGTTTCATCTAATGATTCTTCCAAATCAACAATATCATTTTCATCTTGATTTGCCAATTCTAGCAAATCATTGCTTTGATTATCTTTTTCAAATGAATTTTTTGTTACATCACTAGCACAAACACTAACAATACTGAACAAAAAGATAAACAAACAAATAAAAATTAAAATTTTTTTATATTTCATTGTCAATACTCCTTAAATAATTATTAGTTGATATATGTACATATTTATATCTAATTTACATATAAATATATTTTTAAAATTTTATAAATTAAACAATCATATAAAAAAATTAAAAAAAAGGAAACATGTAAAATATTAAATACAACAATTTATAAACATATCAAACAATTGCAATATACTAATAATAAAAATTTAAAAAATAAAAAAAAGTAAAGTAACCGCCGAAGCGAGTTACTTGATTGTTATTTAACTTTCTTGGTATCATATATAGTTATTTTACTTTTGCCGGAAACTTTATATCTATAATCTGCAGTCTTAATATCAACATTATATTTTCCCACTTTTAGGGTTTTAGTATTTAACTTAGCAACACCCCTCCCATCTGTTTTGAGAGTAAAGACCTTTGATCCTTTTCCGGAAGTTAATTTAATTTTAATTTTTACTCCTCTCACGACTTTTTTAGTTTTTTTGTTTTTAACTTTTACTTTAAAGTATTTTGAAGATTTGAAATGGTTTTTTATATTCGGAGCTTTAACAGTTGTTGGAGTCTTAATAAGATTATCAATGTTTCCAAATTTATGAAAACCCATATATTTCATTTTTGGAACCTTTGGAAGTTTATATCCTCGGACAACCTTACTTTTAAATTTAACGGTGTCTACTAATCCACCTGATGATACACCAACATATCTGCCGTTATCGTTTGCAGCATAACACTTGAGTGAAGATGTTGCCTCATAATTTTTATTTGAATTAGCTTTCCAATGAAGAACTACTATCTGCCTTCTGTTTACACCGTATTTGTCAGTAGCCCCTACTTTGATTGCGGCTTTAGCAGGATTCTTACTGTATTTTCCAAAAGTACTGTGACGATAATACTGTTTAAAATTAGGTGTGCAAAGGAATTGACCCGGTTTTAATTTGCCTGTAATGATTTTATTTTTCCATGCAACAGCATATTTTCCGTTTGGAGCTTTAATTGCAAAATGCCCGAAATTTACATCTCTTTTATACCTATAAATCTTTTTTATAGAAGATATTTTAATTTTATTTGACTTGACCCATTCTTTTGATGAAACCTGTGGAGTCGAGTCCGCCGTTACCTACTATCCACCCATTAGAAAAGACAATTAAGTGAACAAAACCATTAGAATTATAATGTTTCACGGCAGACAACCCTTTTATGATACAGGGCTTTACAGTAATGGTAGTTGACCCTAGATTGTCCCTTCTAAAGCCTCCTACTGCCTCAGTATCGCTCACTTGCAAATAAAAAGAACAACAGTCTTCGCCCACAGAGGTTTTTGCTTTTGCAGTCACCTTAGCTTTAGAATCTTTGATTTGAACAGGCATTTTATAATTCCCTAACTTCAAATCATTATTTGAAGGACATATCCTATTTTCATCACCGGTGCCATCCCCATAGTTGTTTGGTTTTAAATTCAAATCCAATGCGATTTTTCCCAAATCATCAGAGGTTTCTTTATACTGTTTTCCATCCACAACTATATTAATTTGTTTATTTTTAATTGGAATTCCATCAGCATCCTTTATATAGCTTTCAAGAACATTATTCTCATTACAATACCAATCCAGTTCATTTATCCCAATCTGAGTATCAATTTGAGAATCTTCACATAAATTTTCCACATAATCAATGCTTAAATCATTATCCACATTTTCAAAGGAATCCATGTCCTGCGAAATAATTTGTGTATCGTTATCTTGAGCTGAAACGGCACACAAAGTAATTAATAAAATTAAAAATATCAGAACCATATTAAAAGTCTTTTTAAAATTCAACTTCATAATACCCCCAACCTAAAAGTATTTGAACAACCTCACCTTGTAGAAGATGAGGATTCGTAGATTTTGTTTTTTTTGCTCAATGGTTAATTGAGTCTTTTCTAGGTAATCCCCGCTGAACCATCGGTTCAACAATCATTATGTGATTGTTATATATTAATTTAATTACAATAATATTTAAATTTAAAGAGGGAGCATTTGAAAAGTATTCTCAATCCCATTTATGCAATTCATCCACGACCTTGAAGAGGTCATGGTATTCTTGCATTATTTAGATAAAATATCTATGTTTAAACTACTTAAAAAAACTGATGCATCACAAATCATGAAAAAAATAGAAAATTAAAGTAAATGCCAAAGCGAGCTATTTCACTTTAACAGTTACTTTCTTAATAATCTTACCATATTTTGCGGCGTAAATTACATTTTTTCCTCTTTTGAGTTTCTTAAGAACTGCTTTTTTAACTGTAATCTTAGCCACACCTTTTTTATTGGTTTTAGCAGTGTAAGATTTCTTATAAAATTTGAATTTAATCTTTTTGCCCTTGACTGCCTTGCCGTTAATCTTAAGTGTTGCCGTGATTACAAGTTTTTTGGCGGATCTTTTAACCTTTACCTTTTTGAGTGTTAATGTGGTTTTAATCACTGGTTTAGGAGCAGGATTAGTAACAGTTAGACTGCCTGTTTTGGAAAATGATAAATATGAATCGTCTCCTGAGTATGTGATGACATATCCATAATTTCCAGTAGCCAATTTAGGCAGTTTTACAGTAGCAATACCTTTTATAACATCAAATTTGTAGTCTTTACCATTTATTGATAAGGTAACATTACCTGTGGCATCACTTGGCAATTCAACAGTCACACTAGTCGTTTCACCAGTCACAACATCAGGAATTGTGATATTAATTTTCGGAGTGACCGGTTCTGGAGACATAGGATTAATTGTGAATTCTTTGTTGATTACCAATTCCCTGTAATTTAGTGATACTGGAGATTTAACGGTAACGTTTTGGGTACCTGCAGATATATTTTTGAAAACTGCATAAGCAACTCCTCTTGTACTGTTAACCAATTTAGTTTCATTTCCAACAAAAACCACATATTCCCCGTTAACTTCATCGGAAGATATGAATACGACTATGACTCCAGGTTCTGTGTCAGCCAAGACAGTTACATTCACTGAAACGTTTGGAATGACTTGCGGAATGAATGCCTTTTTAGCACTTCCCATACTGTATTTGTCGTCACCACTGTATGTGACGTTGATTACGGATATTGTGGCTGATACAAGTTTTACAGGAATGACCGCCCTGCCTTCACTGACAGGATATGAAACACCTTCGAATATAATATATCCGCTTGCGTCCCCTCCGTCAATTGTTACATTTGCATTGACAGTTTCGCCAACGACACCATCAATATCACTGATGACAATTTTAGGATTGAATTTTACCTTGAATGTTACACTTCCTGCAGCATCCCTGAAGTTGCTGTCGCCGGTCAGATTCACAGTCACCGTGTGATTTCCAAAAGTCAATCCCTGCAATGCAGCTGTGTAGACATTAGAAACATTGGTGAGTGAAACATTGACGCCATCAACGCTGAGGGTTACAATACCATTAATACCTTCAGGCAATGTAAATGTTGCATTTACCACACCGTCAACAACGCAAAGACCAACAACCTCAGGTTCGATAGTCAAATCCGCTTTCAATACCCTGAATTGGGCTTCACTAGATGATAACGTATAATTGACATTTTCAGCATTAGAAATAATGACAACATAATCTCCTGCGCCAATGCCTGAAATAACCATATCAGCACCAGCATCAGTTATTGTAACATTATCAACCACTATCCGGCCATCATCAGTTTTAACAGAATAGCTAACTTCAGTTGAATTGGTTATCTCAAATCTGACAGTGACATTGTCACCATAAGTGACTGTATCAATGCCTGTGATATTGACAAGTGAACTTGCCTTTTTGACAATAATCTTTTCTGTCGTATTTGCGATACCTGCGTGATTGACAGTTCCGGTATAATTTGCAGAAATTATATGTCCTGTTTCATTAGCTGGCAAAATTCCAAAGTCAACACAAACAAATACACCAGGAACGACCACATTTGCTTTTTTGGTAATGCCATTTACGGTAACGGAATATTCACCAGCTACCTCTCCGGTAACATTAACAAGGACATTGTTGCCATAGGCTACAGAACCTGCAGCAACATAAACTGCAACATCGACTTTGTTAACTCTGAACTCCAAGGATTTGATATCTCCAGAGTAGTTTTCACTTTCAGCATTGGAAATGGTGATAACATAATCCCCTGCATCAAGACCCTGTAAAACCAAAATATTTGCCATTGCATTATGAAGAATCACCACTGCACCATCTTTTTCAACAAGATAAGCAACAGAAGTGCGATTTTGCACACTAAAATCGACAGTGACATCATTACCATAAACAACAGGAGAAATATCATCAATGGTTATGACAGAAGGGGCCTTGTTTACAATTACAATTTCTGTTGTATTTGCAATACCTGTGTAGTTATCGGTTTCGGTATAATTTGCAAAGATTGAATATCCTTTTTCATTAGCTGCAAAAATACCGAAGTCCAAACTTGCAAATTCACCCTGAGAGGTTACGAAGGCATTTTTGGTAATGCCGTTTACGGTAACTGAATACACACCTGCAACGCCGCCTGCAACATTGACAATGACATTGTTGCCATATGTTACCTGTTCAGCAACAACGTTAACGGTGACTTCCGCTTTTACAATGCTGAATTCCCTGGATTTAACATCACTTAAGTAGTTTTCATTTTCAGCATTGGCAATAGTGACAACATAATCGCCAACATCTCTGACATCTAAAACCAAATCATCTGAGATTTCTGATATTGTAGTATTGGAAATTACTACACTGCCGTCTTTTTTAGTGACGATGTAAGTCACGGCAGTAGAATTTGTCACATTAAATCTGACTGTGATATCCTGACCATAATAAAAAGGATTAATATCTCCAATTTCAACAACCGAATGTGCCTTAGCGACTGTGAAATTCATACTGGCACTTGAAGCATTATATCTTTCGTTAGGAGCATTAAAGACAGTTAGGATATATTTTCCTGCCCCATAAGCCTTACTGATACTTTCCAATCCTGTACCGTTGTCGATTCTCAAAGAGGAATTGCAGTCAATGATTTCCCAGCTGACGCTAGTGGCATTGGTTACTGTAAATTTGATTGCTGACTCCTCACCATACGTCACTTGAGCAATCGGACTGATTACAACACTGGAAGAAGCCCTGCAGACAGTAAACACGTCACTAGTTGTACTGTAAATTTCACCATCCTTTTCAGCGGTAAGGGTAATAGTGTAATCGCCGACATCCAATTTGAATAACTCATATTGCAGTTCTCCAATATCTTTGTTGCAAACAACAGGATCGCCGTCAGTTTTATTGATGGTGAATGTTGTAACCTCTGCTTCAAATTTAGGATAGTAATTCACAACAGAAGCGGTTGTGTTATAAACACCACCAGTTACATTATCAATGATTACAAGAGTTCCCCAGAAATTTATCAAGTGATGAGTGTAGGATACTGATTCAAATTTGGCAGTTATGCTGCCCTCTCCCTTTTGCTTAGCAGTGTAGGATATTCCTTCACCCGCTCGGGAAATATTCTGATTCAATTCACCCAATGTTTTGGATAAATCAAAAATGCCGTCAATCTTTGATGAATCATACTCACTAATTGAACCATCATCTCTATTGTATGACTGAAATTTAAAAACAATATCTGATGTTTCATCTACTGCAATTTTATCAGGGCTTGATGTAGCATTTAAAAATAGCCAATCCTGTGGATAGATAAAAGAACTAAATAGAAATTCCTGATAATTATCTGCAGTGTTTCCAAACCAGTTATTGGCAAGATTAACCCAACCGTACTGGCAATATATAACTATCGTACCACCGCACATAATAATTGAATCATGAACAGCATTATCTGAGATGGATCTTTGAATATAGAAAAGATATCTGGCAGGGTTATTTACAAAGATTCCTTTTATGTCAACATTAGTGACTTCTGATGAAAATTGGAGTGTCCTACCATCATTTCCCGCAGAATTGTCCCTATAATCTCCGGAAATGTTAACATTGGTAAGTGGACTGCTAAAGAAGAATACACTACCATAAAACCCAGCGGAATTATTCCTATAATTTCCAGAAAGGTTAACATCAGTTACTGAACTTTCAAAGTAGCTTGCACCACCCCCTGTAAAATCACTGGAAGATAAAACTTTATTATTAATGAAGTTTCCAGATAAATTGACATTCTTGAGTGATTCCTTAAAGTAGTTAGCACCGCCACCAACGGCAGCGAGGTTATTAATGAATACTGCATTTATATTGGAATTTTCAACTTTACCGTTAAAGTAGTTTGCACCACCACCGTTATAACGACCTGTACCGGTTGCGCTGTTGTTATCGAATTTTCCGGTTAAATTGACATTATTGAGTGCATTTTTAAAGTAAGCAGCACCCCCTAATACTGCGGTGTTATTATTAAAAGTGGAATTTATATTGGAATTTTTAACACCACCCTGAACATAGATGGCACCACCTTCTGCACGAAAGGCCTTATTGTTTATAAACTTAGCATTAATATTAACATTTTCAAACATGTCATAGGAGTAGATTGCACCACCCTCGCCTCCATCACCAGTAAAACCATTTTCCTCTTTAACAGTGTTGTTAATGAAGTTTCCGGATATTGTGACATTGGCTAATGCATTCCTAAAGTAGATTGCACCACCCCCAGCATACCTAAGATAACCCCTTGCAGAGTTGTTAATGAAGTTTCCGGATATTGTGACATTGGTTAATGCATAGTTAAAGTAGATTGCACCACCACCCTCCTCATTAACATTACACCACGCATAGCCATTTATGAAATTGGCATTTATAACCGAATCCTTCAACTGCTGACTAAAGTAAATTGCAGCACCTTTAGATGCATATCCATTTTTAAAAGTTAATCCGGCAATATCTATAGTTGCAGCATTAACGGTCCAAATTCTTTTTGATTTCTGAGCATCGAAAATCGCTTCACCGTCACCGTATTTCATGAGAATTAAGTTATTTTTATTAATAGTTAATCCTGTGTTATTGGATCCAGTATATTCACCAGATGCAATTTTAATCGTATAACCTTCCTGAGCTACACCAATAGCTTCAGCCAATGTTTTAAATGGACTTTCCATACTTCCATTTCCGGATGTTTCAGCACTTCCGTTAACATATAGAACGCTTGATGTCTCATCTGCCTGCAGAATCCCATCATCATATTCTTTGGCAGTTTTCACATCTGCACTGCCCATTTTATATATTTGCGTGTCATTTGACCCCTCATCATTTAAAGATGAGCTCAAAATTTCATTTTCAAAGTCATAAGCAAGTGTTGAATCGTCTGTACCTATATTAGCATCTTGAACAGATACCATCTCATCTATTGTATTTTCTACACTTGCAACATCATTTGTAGAATTATCCGCTGCACTTACAATACCTACAGCCAACAGGCCGATGATAAATATTGAAAGCAGCGTTGCATTTTTGCTTAACAAAATATTTCCTCCATGATAAATTATTTATCAAAAGAATATTTGTAAAACATACCATTAATATTATTATGCCAAATAATGAAAATGAATCATTAAATACAGTAAAATTGACAAATTGTCAACTTTTGAAAAAAAAAGTAAAGTAACCTCCGAAGCAGGTTACTTTACAGTTATTTTAACTTTTTTGGTTGCCTTGTTGTAGCAGGCATTTCCATTATAGGTTAATGTCGCTTTGTATTTGCCTTTACTGGTCAGCATGATTTTGAAGGTTGCCTTCCCTTTAGCATTGGTTTTTGCCTTGTATGTCTTTTTGCCAATCTTAATGGTGACCTTAACCTTTTTCATTGCTTTACCTAAATTGTCCTTTAAGGTAACTGTGTATTTTTTGACCTTATTGGCTTTCTTGAATTTTTTGTTTTTAGCATTGAATTTAGGAGTTGCCTTTTTAACAACAATCTTTGCAGTTGAAGTTGTCTTCAAATAATTTCCGAATGCTGAGGTTATTATTGTTGCGGAGTATGTTTTTGGAACAAGCCCATTGGTCAGGAAGCGAACCTGGCCTTTGGCGTCGCTTTTTGCAGAGTATTTTATGCCGTTTGAAAGTGTGACCTCAACTGTTGCACCATTAACCGCATCTCCGAAGACGTCCTTTACGGCAATGGTGAGATATTTCCCACCATTGTAAACAGTATTGACATTGTTTACTTTAATATTTGTATTTAAATTGACCAAAGGTTTTGTATAGGCTTTAAGTGACACTGTCGCTTCAATTGAAGCCAAATCCACCCATCCTGTACCATTATTTCCAAATGAAACATTTGCTGAAAACGGCATGCCTGCCTTGATTACCAATGGCATGGAATGGGTTTGCATAAGTATGACGAATGTGTCTCCAGCCTTGACTGGAACATAATCGGTCAGTTTTATTGTATGATATCCCTTAAATGGAGCAAGTCCCGTTTGAGTGTGCTTCAATACGCCATTGACATAAATCCTTACGGTATAGTCCTCACTCATATGATCGAAATATGTGCCGACCGCACTTATATAGTCATCCTCAACGGCAGTGTAAGTATTCTTATAGGAATAATTTCCGGACCTGTTCTTTATCGCCACATCACCTGCAATGTCTGTCTGATAGTTTTTGGTGTACTGTTCAGTATTTTCAAATACGAATGCCACCTCATAAGAGTCATTATTAACTAATGTATCATAATAGGAGATATAGATATATCCGTGGTCGTAATTATCAGGACCATAGCTGTTCTTAACAATCCATGCGCCATCACCAGGAGGAGTGATTCTGAAGTTGCTTGCAGGATAGTTATCATCCCATCCGACAATACAGACTGCATGGGAACTGTGCTCGCCATTAGTTTCATTATAATAATGTGCAGAGGTATTCCTGTTAAAGTAAATTGAATCGTAATCCGCATACATGCCTGCAGTTACGGCACCATATTTCATTATAATTCTCTTGACCGCATCATTATCTGTTGAATTTCCACATGGACCTAACCATATGATATCCTGTACATGGATTGCATCAGTTGAAACGATAGGTTCGGTTATTTTTGAAATAACATCAAATTCGCCATATTCAATAGGCAATGCCGCATACCAGCTCAACATGAAGTTTGCAGCCATATAAGTTAATCCCGGTTCAACCAACCAATCTGAACCATAAATAGAGTATTGAAGCATGTTCTTATGGAGATTGTTTACGGAAATATTATATTCCACACCGGTAGATTTCAAAAGGGCAGTTTCAAGTGCCGCACAAGTTGAGAAAACCCAACATGCACCGGAAAACCACTGGTCCTTAGGCACTGTAACCCAACCCCAATCGCGTGAGTCAAAGCGGGAAGGGAGAATTGAAACATCAATGCTGTTCTCAGTCAGGTTCAACACAACACCGGTACTGTTGATAATAGTGACATAATATCCATTATCGCTTGCATATCAAAATGTTCAATAGGGAGTGGAAAATCCGGAGTTTCATCATAAGGATTCTCCCCAGAATCATCAGGGAAAGTCTCACCATCAGTTCCATTCCCTTCAGGACCATCATCATCAGGAGTTATATTCATGTCGGAACAGTGCCTTCACCATTAGAGGAGATTGAATGAGCATAAATTGCAGCACCCTTTTTAGCATATCCTCCATCAAAGACACAATTATCCAAAGTCAAATTGGCCATTGTATAGATGGCACCACCTTCCTCAGCGACGTTGTTTTCAAAGGCAACACCAATGCATGTAATGGTCTTATTGACAAAAATTGCCCCTCCCTTGTTGGCGTGTCCATTAACCAATACAATATTTTTCAATGTAATATTGCCGTTGAAGGTGGCGAATATCCTTGACTGATTGTTCCCATCGATTTTATGACCATTTCCATTGATTGTTATACTTTTATTGATTTTGATTCCTTCAGTTGAACCGTCGACATATTTATAATCCATTGTGAGATTGACTGAACCGCCTTCCCCAACGGCATTTATCTCATTAGTCAAATCATCAAAGGTACCCTCATCCTCACCGATTAAGGGATTATCATTTTCAACACTTAAGATTTCATCACGAGCATTTTCTGTTTGTTCAATGGCTACAATATCGTCTGTAGAATTATCCGCTGCACATACTGCCGATACGGCAAACAGCAAAGCAAGAAATATTGTTAGCATCATGAATTTTTTGTTTAGCAAAATATTTTTCCTCCTATTATACTATTCCATATACATTGCATTATGATTTTAAACAACATATAATTATTTTGATTAAATCTAAATGTAAAACAAAAATGACAATGAAAAATTGCAAAAAAAGAAAGACAAATACAAATTAATAATTTTAAAAAAATAGTCGAATATGTCAATTTTAACGGCACGGTAGTACCCTGAACCTCACCGGCCTGTAGAGGCCAGAGTATTCACTAATTTGATAAACATTAATGGCAATGAGTGCATTTTTTAGAGGACTTCACCACAAATCATCAACGATATTTTCCAAATCCTCATCATCGATTCTTCCGTATTCCAAATCCTCTAAAGTATAGCAGTAATTCTCCAATACCCTTTCGACTTCAGCAGCATTGTAATCTCTGCCGTCGATGGTGACGGTATCATCGCCATTTTCTTCATCTTCTCCCATATAACAACATTCGGGACAGTAGGGTTCGCCTTCATCAACCCATGAACCGCATCGTGGACAGATTCCCATAATACCATATCATTCAGATTAATTCCTCAAGGATTCTGGCCGCAGATTCAACCATTTTCGGACATAATTCCCCAAAGAGATTATTTTCCCTTGCATATTCAACACCCTCTTCAGTGCTGATGTCACAGTTGAGCAAATCCCTACAGATATATGAACCGTTTTCAGATTCAAAATCATCCAGAAATTCTACACACGCCTCATTGCTTTTGGATTTGTCCTCACCATACTTCAGGCCCAAAGCCATCAAAGCACCTGTGCATGCTCCGCATACTTCCGCTTTTCTCATTCCGCTTCCAAAGCAGGCACCAATCTTTAGAGCCTGTTCCTTTGAAAGACCAAAATCCTCACTAAAAGCGGCAAATACTGCCTGTGAGCACACGTAACCATCTTCGAACAATTGAACTGCATCTTCTATTCTAGTCATATTAATTAGTTTCATTCAACATATATATTAAAATAACTAAAATCAAAATATAACTTAACAGTAATCTGAGGTTAACAACATGAATGAATATGACATCATTATTATCGGAGCAGGACCGGGCGGACTGACAGCAGGAATCTATGCAGGCCGCCAGGGAACCAAGAATCTTATTATCGACAGAGACCTTGCCGGAGGACTGGGACGTGAAGTTCCGGAAATGGAAAACTATCCTGGCTTTGACAACATCTCAGGCATGGAGCTTATTGAAAAGATGAAGGTGCAGGCAACCAAAAACTGCGACTTAAGGGAAATGGAAGAAGTTACTGAAATAACAAAAACAGACGGAGAATACAGATTCACAGTGAAAACATCTAAAGACACCTACCGATCAAATGCAATAATCCTTGCAACAGGTAGTTCCCACAGACACCTTGAAGCCAAAGGAGAAGAGGAGTTTAAGGGAAAAGGTGTAAGCTACTGTGCCACATGTGATGGATTCTTTTTTGCCGGACGTGACATAATCATGGTAGGAGGCGGAAACAGTGCACTTCAGGAAGCATTATACCTCAAAAACCTCGGTGCCAACGTAACAGTTGTCCACAGAAGAGATGAGTTCAGGGCACAAAAGCACCTGCAAAACCAGATAAAAGAAGCGGAAATCCCAACAATACTCAATGCCACAGTCGAAGAGATAAAGGGCGAAATGCTTGTTGAGTCAGTTGTCTTAAAGGACACAAAAACTAAAGAACTCAAAGAACTGCCTATAAATGGAATTTTCATCAGCGTAGGTTACATTCCCCACACGGAACTTGCAAAACAATTGGGTATAAACCTGGATGAGTCAGGACACATAATCATAGATAAAAAACAGAAAACCAATGTTGACTATATCTATGCAATCGGCGATGTCTGTGTAGGTCTAAAACAGTGGGTTGTTGCATGCGGAGAAGGTGCAGTTGCCGCAACTTCCGCATTTGAAGATCTGCAAAATTAGTAGCGTTCTTTTAAAAACATATAAATAAAGAATGCAATGAGCAACACTACAATTACAGGCAGCAGCCACATAAATACCTTAAGCAACACTACCGCTACTAATATAGCGATTATAATAAATACTAAATCTTGAAGTTCCATGTAATTCAAATTTATTAATCTTAATATATAAATTTAGTGAAAAATATTCCTTCAACTAGATGATATAATGAATAAGACAAAAAGAAATCTAATGATTATACTTATTTTCATAGTGATTCTGACTTCCATTGTCATATTTCTGAATTTTCAAAAGGAAACCGTTGAATTTGAGGAATTTTCAGTTGAAGTCCCATTAGGATCAAGCTTTGGAAAAGTTAGAGAAAATGATACGTTGATAAAAGAAATGTATAGGTGCTATGGGGAAGATCTGACCATTACGTCCTTTGATAAGGGATATGCTGAGGATACCTACTACAACAATACAGGCGAAAGAATCGATTTTTCCAAATCAATGATTGAAAACATAAGCGGAAGCGAAAACGATGAAATGAAGGAGCTGTCTCCAAATCTGACCCAAATCATCCAAAAAACAGATATGAACGGATATGAGGATACTGATGTCGCCTGCATATACCATGATGATGACCATGTAATCATCATCGAAGGAGGAGATGAGAAATTCATAACTGAAATTGCAAAATCAATCAGAATAATATAATTATTAATAAACTATAATAAATAAAAAAGCCAAAAATAATATCATTATATTTTGATGGAGCATAACATGACAATAATAGTAGTTAATAACAAAGGTCAATATAATCATAGAATCGCTAGAAGTTTACAATACCTTAAGATTCCATCTGAACTTGTCTCAAATGATTTAAGCATTGAAGAAATCGAAGCTAAAAATCCAATTGGACTTATTTTAGGTGGAGGACCTTCCCTTGAAGGTGCAGGAAACAGTGAAGAATACATCAGACACTTCGACATTCCGATTCTAGGAATCTGTCTTGGCCATCAATTGATTGCTAAAACATACGGTGGGGAAGTCACCACATCAGATACCGAAAGTTATGCTCAGGTTAAAATTAATATCAATAATGATGAAAACTTATTTAAAGGATTGGCCCCTGAAATGGATGTTTGGTCTTCCCATAAAGACGAAGTGAAAACAATCCCTGAGGATTTTGAAATCCTGGCCAGTTCCACTTTGTGCGATGTTGAATCCTTTAAACATAATGACAAGGAAGTTTATGGAATTCAATTCCACCCTGAAGTACATCATACTCCAAAAGGAGAAATAATATTTAAAAACTTTTATGAAATCTGTAGAAAGTAGGTGTAATAATGATTGATAACGCTGATGATTTAAGAGATAAAGCAAATGAATTTAAGACTGGATTAAAAAAGCAGTATGTCAACATCCCAATTGGCGATGAAGAATATGGCTTTAGAATTTCCGGTATTGGTCAAAAATCTGTTAAATTAGAAAAATATGTTAAATTTGATGACATTTTTGAAGCTATTGAATCAGGCAATGACAACGGCCTGGAAGCCATGATCAAACAAATCATTGAAGATTACGAAGAAGAAGATGAAGAGGAATAAAATGTTAAGCCCTAAAGAATTTATTGAAGATGCAATTCAAAAAATTAAAGACCAAATAGGTGATGAAAAAGCAATCATCGCTTTATCTGGTGGAGTCGACAGTTCAGTATGTTCTGTACTTGTCCAAGAGGCTATTGGTGATAATTTAACTGCAGTATTTGTAGACCACGGTCTTTTAAGAGAAGGCGAAGTCGAACAAGTAACCAACACTTTCAAAGACAGGTTAAACTTTAAGTTTGTTGACGCTTCTGATGAATTTATGGACCAGCTTGCAGGCGTTGAAGATCCTGAAGAAAAAAGAAAAATCATTGGAAGAGTATTCATTGAAGTATTTGAAAGAGAAGCAATCGAATCCGGTGCCAAATTCCTTGTTCAAGGAACCATTGCACCTGACTGGATTGAAACCAAAGGTGAAATCAAATCACACCACAACCTTGCTCTTCCAAGCGGAATGGAACTTGAATTGTGCGAACCTATTCGTGACCTCTACAAGGATGAAGTAAGGGAAATCGGTGACGAATTAGGATTACCTGCAACCACCGTTTACAGACAACCTTTCCCAGGACCAGGTCTTGGTGTTCGTGTTGTTGGAGATTTAACAAGAGAAAATGTTGAAATCTGTAGAAAAGCAAACAAAATCGTTTGCGATGAAATTGAAGCTGCAGGAATTGATAAGGATGTATGGCAATACTTTGCAGTATTGACCGACACTAAAGTTACCGGTGTCAAAGGAGACCAAAGAGACTTCGGATACCTTGTTATAGTCAGAGTGGTTAATTCAATTGATGCCATGACTGCATCAGTTGCCGAACTTCCTTGGGAAGTCGTTCAAACCATTTCAAAAAGAATCACTTCTGAAATTACCGAAGTTACCCATGTCGCTTTGTCAATTAGTGACAAACCACCTGCAACCATCGAATTCTGTTAAAAATACTGAAATCCAGTATTTTTAATTTTTTTACTTTTTTTAGAATATTATGAAAACCACAAAAAATGCATATTTAGCCAAACTGACAGAACAAATTCAGATGAAATCTGTTAAGGTAGGCAAAAACCTGGAAGGAACAACACCCCCATCGGTCTTCATCGGCAGATGGTCATATCCAAAAGTCTATGCAGGCCCGATGATGAGCTCGCAAATGGGAGATACCCATATCATGGACTCTCCGGAAGAGTGGCTTGGTCAAAACAAAACCCAAGAGGAAATCATAAAATACAGGATGAACCTTGTAAGGGGCAAGCAGTTAATCAAGATTGATGATTTGGAAAATCCTTTTGTTGAAAAGCTTCAGGACATTTCACTTGCATCCAAATCAATCGACAGTGAGGCAACATTCGGAAAAAGACCCCGAGGATCAATGCTTTCAGAGGACAGCATGCCTCACGGACCAAGTGCAGTCATCGAGAAATTCGACATCGATGCAGTGAGATGGGACAGACAATTGGAAAAGACATTCTACGATACTGACTTGAAGGCAACAGAAGCGGTGTTGAATCTACATAATAAGGACGTTCCATTTTCTGCAATGCAAAAGGCATTTTCTGTAGGTGCAATAGGAACCAAAAACAACAGAAAACTTGTTCCGACACGCTGGTCAATTACAGCATGTGATTCCACACTGGCGGATGAGTTTCTCAAGGAAGTGAGGAAATTTGAAATATTGGATACATACAGGGTCTTTGAATTTGGAGCCCTGAACAACTATTATATAATCATCCTGACCCCTGGTGAATGGGAATACGAATGGTATGAGGCATTCATCAAATTGATGAAAAACGAGGAATTGATCTTTTCGGATTATGAAACCAACGGAGGCAAAAAGGAATATTCCATTGTTGGAGGCTGCTACTATACCGCCAAAATGGCGGTTCTCGATTACCTGATGAAGATTAAAAAGCAATCAGGACTGGTAATATTGAGAGAAGCCTATGACGGATATGTTCCATTGGGTGTTTTCAATGTTCGTGAAAACATTAAGGAAGCCATGCTGCAGCCATACCTGGAATTTGAAACCCTGGAAAAATGCCTGGAATATGCGGGAACCAAACTGAAAATACCTATAAGCAGATATGTGAAGCAGGGAACATTGCTGAATGAGATGCTTCACACAAAACAGACAACCCTTGACATGTACTTTAAAAGTGAGAACAATGTTTAAATTCAAAACCCCCTCAAAGAAAACTCTGGAGATAATGTCTGAAGTTGCAAAAGGCAACATCGAAAAGGACTATGAGGAAAGCTGCATCAGCAAGATTAAGGACTTGACCGGCAAAAAACATGTCAGAATAACCTCAAGCGGAAACAACAGCATATTTATTGCACTTTCTGCCATTGAAGGAGACATCATTGTTCCGGATCAGGGCGCATGGCATGGCTTTAAGCAAATTGCAAGATTCCTGAATAAGAACATGATTACTGTAAAGACCGATTTGGGATTAATAAACACAGATTATCTTGACGAATTGGACATCAATGAATCATCAGCATTGATATTTACAAGTTTTGCAGGTTACAGTGCCGAGCAGGATGTCAAATCCATCTGCAGATATTGCAATGACAGAAACATTACAACAATTGAAGATGCTTCCGCAGGAATTGGGGACGATGAAAACAACTTGGGAAAACATTCAGACATCACTCTTGCGTCAACCGGTTCCCCAAAAATAATCAATGTTGGAAGCGGAGGATTCATTTCAACTGACGATGAAGAAGTTTTCAAAAAAACTGCTCTCCCCCAAAAGTTAAGCAAAACATCACAAATAATATGCAGCGGTATAGATAATGAACTTAATCAAGTTAAAGAAAACCTTGAAGTATCATTAAATGCAACAGACTATGTAAAAAAACACATACCTGATGCAATACATGCAAATAAAAGAGGGCTAAATGTCATTATACCTCATGATAATGCGAAGTCAATATGTTGGGATTTGAAAAAGACACTCACAACCGATAAAAGCGGATTCATCACAACATGCCCCAACTATAATCGCGTGAAACAAAAGGCAATTTGTGTAGAAATAAAAAATCTGGATTACTCATGCCTGAAAAATGAGTATATGGATAAGATAATTGATGAAGTCACATGTCGACTGTAAGTTTTGTAATCCTGTCAACAATTATCTCTTCGACAGACATGTTTTGAAGTTCATCATCACTGATTTTATATGTTTCAACCAGTTTATCAACATTTGGAATGAGAACATCATCATCTCTTGTGAATAGGAAAGACAGCTCTTTTGTATAGTCTCTAGAATCTATCAACACGGCACACAGATTCATGTCTCCTTCGTGCAGACCTAAAATTTTGAATGCCTTTGAAATCTGGCGCTGGGCAGAACATCTTAAAACTATCTCAACACTTAAGTCATTGGCCAGATTTTCACCACGCTCAAAAGCAAGAAAAGCCTGATTGACACCATGAATTATATGATTTTTTGAAACGACAGAATCCGCATTCAGAAGCTGGATAATCTCACCATCGTCCTTAATGGAATTGATTTCATCAAGCACATCTCCAACTGAATCAATGCTTGCCCTGAATCCCAAAATTTGAATATTATCCATATGCATATTAATCCCTCAACAACCTGTTTACACCTGCGATATATGCTTTTACGCTGGCATTGATAATGTCCGGTTCAGTTCCACGGGCAGAAACAATCTTGTCTTCCTGCTGCACTTTGATGATTACGTCAATGAAAGCATCTGTACCTCCAGTGATTGCGTCTACGTGATATTCAATTAAATCTATGTCTTTGAATATGTCTAGAGATTTAAGGGCATTAATTGCAGCATCAACTGGACCCACACCAACACCTGCATTTAGAATTTCCTCATCATCAATGGTGATTTTAACAGATGCTGTAGGCATTACCTTATTTCCGGAAACGATAGTTACCTCATCAAGCTTGATTCTATCTTCATTATTAATCTGGAGAACATTATCTGCAACTGCATGCAAATCGGCATCAGTAACGGTTTTTCCCTTATCTGCCAAATCCTTAAGTTCACTGCATATCTGATTTAATTGCTCTTTATTGACATCTAAACCAAATTCCTTAAGTCTGGAATCAAGCCCATGGGTACCCATATGCTTGCCCAGAATGAACTTACGCTTGCGCCCGACAAGTTCAGGAGTTATAGGTTCATAGGTGGCGGAATTCTTAATGATACCATCTGAATGGATTCCGGATTCATGAGCAAAAGCATTTTCACCAACGATTGCCTTATTAGGTTGTATATATACACCAGTGGATCTTGCTACCAATTTGGAAATGTCATATATCTCACTGATTTTAACGTTAGTAGAAAATTCAGGAAGCAGTCTGTCAATGCTGACTATACACTCTTCAAAAGAGGTGTTTCCCGCTCTTTCTCCAATACCATTAATTGTTGTATGGATTTCACTGGCTCCAGCCTTAATTGCAGATAACGTATTTGCAACAGCAAGTCCGAAATCATTATGGCAATGAACAGAAATAGGAACCTTCAAATCATTAAGCTTATTGAATAAATCATATGAAGAATCAGGAGTCAATATTCCCACAGTATCGCATATGCAAAGCCGGTCGGCTTTATGGTCTATTGCATTCAAGAAAACTTCTTTTAAAAAATCAACATCACTTCTGGAAGCGTCTTCGGCGGATAACTCTACATTCAAACCATGATCCCTACAATAATCTATTGCATCATTAGATAAACCTATGAGTTTATCCCGAGTTGTATTTAATTTTTCTGAAATGTGCAAATCAGATGTGGGGACAACAAGGTTGACCGCATCAACATCACACTCAATGCAATAATCAATATCAACAGTTAAAGGTCTAGAAAAACTTAAGATTTCTGCATTAAACCCCTGTTTAGTAATTTCTTTAATAGATTCTCTTTCACCTTCAGATGTGATGGCAGAGCCTGCTTCAATAAAATCAATTCCTATTTCATCAAGCTTTGAAGCTATTCTTAATTTTTCCAACGGAGTTAATGAGACACCGGGAGTCTGTTCCCCATCACGTAACGTAGTATCTAATATTTTAATATTCATAAAATCACTGAAAAATTTCAATACGGGTATTAAGCAATGAAAAAAAACTGTCAAAAAAAAGTAAGTAATAATTGTAATAGAAGGCTTGCAGCGAAATGAAATTCCCATAGAAAACCATAGTACACAAACAAAACGCAAAAAGACTTCACTACTGGGATCGAAACGAGTCCAGGTATAACCCT
>CADBHR010000020.1 GCA_902794475.1 uncultured Methanobrevibacter sp.
GAAACTGTCATTACCAATGGTTTTGAACCTGAAAACCTGGTCAAAGCGGTTAATGGCGAAAATATAGGAACCCGAATTATCAATGAATAGGTGATTTAGTGGATAATCTCGTAGATATCGGTTTAAACCTTATGCACAAATCCTTTAGAAAAGACCGTGTTGAAATCATCGAAGAAGCCAAAAAGGTTGGCGTGAAACAGTTCATCATTACCGGAACCAATGTGCACTCCAGCCAGATGGCAGCAGAATATGCATCTAACTATCCTGGAACCTTATTTTCAACTTCAGGCGTTCATCCTCATGATGCCAAAACATGCAATGGACATACAATGTTTGAGCTTGAAAAAATAGCTAAAAATGATTGTGTGGTTGCCATTGGAGAATGTGGACTCGATTATAATAGGAACTTTTCACCACAGGATTTGCAGAGGAAATGGTTCGAAGCACAAATTGAAGTTGCAGAAAGAACCGATATGCCCTTATTTTTACATGAAAGGGAAGCTCATAAAGACTTATATGATATCCTAAGAAGACATGACAGTGTGATTGAAAAATCAGTTGTCCATTGTTTTACAGGAACAAAACAGGAAGCACAAAATTACGTCGATTTAGGTTGTTTCATTGGCGTTACAGGATGGATTTGTGACATGAAAAGAGGAAGAGACCTGCAGGAAGCGGTGAGTGTTATTCCTCCAGAAAAATTAATGATTGAAACAGATGCTCCATTTTTAATACCTAAAAACTTTGATGTAAAACCTAAAAAGAACAGGAATGAACCGAAATATTTACCTCATATCCTTGAAACAATTGCCCTTTGCATGGGAATTGATGCAGAGGAGCTTGCAAATCAAGTTAATAAAAATACAAAAGAATTTTTCAAAATATAAGGAGATGATAAAATGGCAGTAGACCCTCATAAACATTGCCCAATATGTGGAACCCCAATACCTTTAAACGAACTCGTATGCTCTCCAGATTGTCAAAAAGTCTGGGATGCAAGATTAAAGCAAAGAAAAAGATCACAAATAATACTATATATTGTAATTGCAATATTTTTAATAATCTGGGCAGTATTGACCTTTTTAAAATAGGGATACGATGATTTTAACATCCTCAAATACATTAGAAAATAAGGAGATTATTGAATATAAGGGGCTAGTTACAGGCGAGTCCCTGATTGGATCCAATATCTATAAAGACATATTTTCTGGTGTTCGTGATGTTGTGGGTGGAAGAACCACAAAATATGAAGAGGAATTAGGAAAGGCACGTGACATTGCATTCAAAAGTATGGAAGAAAAAGCCAAAAATCTCGGTGCAAATGCAATTATAGGCCTTAAAATTTCATATGATAATTTAGGAGGTACCATGGGAAATACAATTCTTGTTACTGCATATGGTACCGCAATCAAATTCGAATAAGATGAAAATTAAAGGTAAAGAAATAGACTTGAAAAATATTGGAAAAATAATACTGAGCATCGCATTGGGTACCGGAATCGGACTTATTGTTTATGGGATTTTTCTATATTTCAATATTGCAATTTTTGGATGGAATTTGGGACTGATTTTTGCACCATTAGCTGCAGGATACGTGGAAACAGTAGTTGCCAACAGAATCCTTGGTAGAAATTTAGGTGCCATCAGTGCATTTATCCTTTTTATCGACACTACAGTCTATAGTTTTATTTTAAAGAACCCTACATTAGGAACGAACTTGATAACTGCCGGATCCATTATCGTGATTTTACAGGCGGCATTTCCTACACTTATAAATTATATTCTTCTAGTGATTATAGGCGCCATTATTTCTAATTTATCATGGAGTTTCAAAAAAATTATAAGAACTCTGAAAAAAATTAAAAGTCATATTAGATGGGAAACTGAAAATATCGAAGAAGAAATAATCGAGGAAGATATATACTTTGATGAAAATGAAAGCAATGAGAGACTGAATTCATTGAATTTCTTCTTTATAACAAGTACAGATATGGAAAATCGAAAGCATGAGCTTCTTGGCATTTATCAAAGTGAAGTTGTCATAGAAAATAAAGTTAAAATCAAACTTAAAGATGATGAACTAGAGAAAAAAAATTTAAAGAATATTAAAGAAGGAAAAGACAAATGCCTAATCAACTTATCTAAAAAGATTAAGGAAGCGGGAGGAAATGGTATTCTCGACTTGCATATCCAATATGGATTAATCGGATTGGGCACAGATTACATTCACATAACCGCAACAGGAATGGGAATTAACATACTGAAAGAATAAGGTGAAAAAATGGAAAATGAAGGAACAATCGCAATACCTATCATCGGATACATAATTGCAGTAATTTCTCCGATAATTGCTTTGCTCTACGGGGCGTTTTTAGTATATTTCAAAAAGGAAACACCACTATACCAAAAGCACGGACGTTTCATAATATATTTTGCAATACTAATATTTATTATTGACGTAATATTAAGATTCGTAATCAAATAACCTCAGCTAAAGCAAACACTTTATGCAATTTAAATATGGATTAAAACATATCTACTTTTAACATAAAAACACCAACTATCACCTTTAATAGTCAGATGGCATCATAGAACATCTGCAAGATGAAAATTTGGTTTAAATCCAAATGATGCCCAAGAAAAATAAAGGTGAAAAGATGGAGACCGTTGGAAAAGAAATGTTTGAATATGTCAACAGTCAACTGGATAAAATCGAAGAGAAATATGACATTGAGATTTTATACTGTGTTGAAGCGGGCAGTCGTGGTTGGGGTTTTTCAAATGAGGATTCTGATTATGATATTAGATTCATCTTTAAAAGACCTTTAAACGATTACTTTTCAATCAACACTAAAAAAGATACAATCGATTACATCAATGGAGATTTGGACTTCGTCGGTTGGGACATTAAAAAGGCATTGCACCTGCACTGGAAAAGCAATCCCAACTTAAAGGAATGGACAAAGCAAAAAATCATTTATAGGGGAGATTGCAAATTCCTAGATAATCTTCCGGCATTCAGTCCGGTTACATTAAAGTATCATTATGGAAGCCTCGCCTACAACAACTGGAAGAGATATGTTGTCGGAAAAGATAATAAAATGACCAAAAAAGTAACCAAAAGGTACATGTATGCAATCAGGTGCATTCTCACATGGATTTTAATTGATGAAGGAAAGGATGCTCCGATTGAAATAGATGAGCTGATGAAATGCTTCATCAATGATGACCGTATGGGTACACGATTATATGCCGACATATTGATGCTGATCAGTTATTACAGAAGCAATTGCCAAAAAAGCAAACCCGATGAAAGGGCAATTGAAAATGTAACTACATTTATCAATGCATATATTGAAATAATGAAAGCTGACAAACCAAAAATGGAAGAATTGAGTGAAATTGAAATATACAACAAAAGATTTAGAGAAATAGTATTGGAATAACTGGAGGTGTAAAACTTGATAATTGACGGAAAACGTTCCCTTGCCCATGTTGAAAGGATTTCATGGGTAAAACCAATTGAGGGTGCTGACAACATAGAGCTTATCGGCGTTCTCGGATGGAACTGCATAGCAAAAATTGGGGAATTTGAAAAAGGTGACCTCTGCGTATACATTGAAATAGACTCCAAAGTTCCTGAAAAGGAATGGTCCGAGTTTTTAAGACGAAAACACTTTAAAATCAAAACGATGAAACTTTCAAAGTTCAATGTGATTTCACAGGGCATAGCTTTACCACTCAACTTATTTGATGTTGAAATTCCTCAAGAAGAAGGTGTGGACGTTACCGAATTGCTTGAAATCAAATACTCAAATCCAAGTGATGCTAAACGTAAAAGTGAGGGATTAAACAAATATGAGGTAATGGCACAGAATCATAAAGAGCTATTTGAGAAATCCTGGGTGAAATGGTTAATGAAAAGAGAATGGGGTAAAAAATTAATGTTTTTCATATTCGGTAATGAAAACGATAAAAGCAAACGTTTTCCAACCAAATTCCCATACATTTCAAAAACTGACCAGGAACGTTGCGAGAACATGCCAGATATCTTAAATGATAAGACCCCATACATCCGTACCCAAAAATGTGACGGATCATCTGCAACATACATTCTAGAAAAAGTTAATCCACATCCGTTTAAAAAAGAATTCGAATTCTATGTCTGCTCACGTAACCTACGCATTTACAAGGAAGAAGATCCACTGATTGAGGTGGACAACCCTTACTGGGAAATGGCTGAAAAATATGATATTGAAAATAAACTCAAAGATTACCTTGAAAAACACAAAGATTGTGACCACATTTGCTGGCAAGGTGAAATTTGTGGACCAAAAATTCAGGGAAATCCTCATAATTTAACTGAAAATCATTTGTTTTGTTTTCATATGATTGATAGCAACAAAAAATTCGATATCCGTGAAGCCAAAAAAATATGGGATGCATATGAAATGGAAAGTGTTCCAATTGACCTTGAAGAATACATACTTCCAGATGACTTTGAAGAATTCAAACAGACCGCAGACGGATACTACTCCCCTGAAGTGTGTGAAGGACATTCAAAATGCAGCATGGAAGGTTGGGTATACTACAAAACAACAGAACCATCCTTCAGCTTTAAAAACATCTCACGAAAATATTTACTAAAAAGGGGAGAATGAAAATATTGGGTGGATCTCCACCCTTTTTTTCTAATTAATTTCTTTTAACCTATCTTTAAAATTTTCATTATCCTTGCAATTGCCAATTGCTTTTTTCAAGATATCCTTTTCTCTTTCAACATCGCCCTGTTTTTGATATATGTCAATTAGTGCCTCATAGGCTTTTTGAGAATCCGGCAAAGCAAAGATAACCTGTTTATATAATTCAATGGCCTCTTCATTTTTGCCTAAACCTTTCAGATAGTTGGCTTCATTCATCAAATCAGATATGTTTTTGAATTTGCCTTCATTTTTAGGTTTTATTTTACCTTCAACATTTTTCAATTTATCAAAAATATCTCCTGCCGTTTTTTCATCAAAATTTTCTCCGATTTTTCGCTCTTCACTCATACAATCACCTTATGGTAGAATTCCCAACATCTTCAATGCCATGTACAACACCAATACCGAAAATATAATCTTTAATTTCTTTTGAGGCACCTTATGAGCAAATTTAGCCCCTAATGAAGCCATTGGAACTGAAAAACATGCAATCAAAATAAAGTTAATGATGCTGACATACCCTATGGAATATGGAAATGTGCTGACACCCCAACCTGAAACCATATATGATAAAAATCCTCCAACAGCAGTGAGACTAATGAAAATAGATGATGTCCCAATAGCCTCTATCATTGAAAAACCCAAAAGCGCCGTGAGGATGGCTATTAAAAATATCCCTCCGCCAACACCTAAAAGACCTGAGGAAAAACCAACCAAAAGACCAATGATTCCTGATGTAATCATATTAAATGGTATTTTAGCCTCTTCCCGTTCCTTGTTAATGTTGACAATATTGTTGACAGTTATGAACAGCAATAGAAGACCAAATATTATTTCCAAGACTCTTGAAGGCAATGCTGATGCGACAAAACCTCCAACTGCCCCTCCAATTATCCCAAAAATGCCCAGTCGGATTCCGGGTTTTATAATATTGTCCATTGTTCGGGTATGCCTGTAAGCTCCGCTAAGTGATGTGGGGATGATGATGGCCAGGCTGGTTCCAAATGAAATTAAAATTGCCAAATCAGGTTCAACACCAATGTATTTCAGCAAAAAGTATTGAAGGGGAACTATTAGAAATCCTCCACCAACACCTAAAAGACCTGATGCAAAACCTGCACAAATGCCTATCAATATCAATCCTATGAAATATTCTATTGGAAACATGGCATCACTTATATAAAGTATTAATAATTAAATTATTGTTAATGAAAGTTAATAAAACTATACTAATTGGAATTATATTTATTTTGCTTGCGGGAGCTATCCTTATAACAGATATCTTCAATCCGATTATAAGGCCGATTACATATTTATTCCTGATGGGGTCATCCAAAGGAAAAGACATAATATTCTTTGGTCTTTTAGGTCTGTTCCTGATATTATCCCAGATAATCAAAAAGGACATTGATACAACAAAGTATCTGAAAATTTCAATTGTTTTAGGTACAGTAATATTAACTTTAGGCATTCTGTTGGAAGTTATCTTTAGAATGCAAATGGGCATTGGACTCAACACCGTATTCTGCTCCATGACTAACGGCATGAGTTCCACAAGCATTCTACATACCCACCTGTTAAAGTCCATTTTGGGAGCGGTTCTAACTCAAATAATGGGGCCATTTATCCAAAGTAACATAAACACCGGTGTGGGCCTATACCAATATGTCCCAAGTTTTGCATTTTTAGTGATTTTGCTTTTGCCAATATTATTTGCAACCATCGTATTGTCCATGCAGAAGCGCCCATGGTTTACAAACTTCCTAATGGCATTCTTTTCAAGCTGCCTATTTATCGGAATAATAGACGGAGGAATGTTTGCAACACCTTCATATGTTGGAATTTTAGGACTTTTCCTGGTTTACAGAAACGGTTTTTACCTGAACTATATTGTTGGAAAGATATTAAGGGATGAAAACCTGCTTGAAGAAAATGAAGCAATCCAACCGGTTTATAGAAATCGCGGATTTTCAGAAATCAGATACATATTCAATCGATTTGGAATCTACTTTTTTGTGATTTTGGTAATATTTTTAAGATTTACTATCGCTTTTGCAGGTGCCGAACCGGACTACTACACTGTGGATATAGTAAATGCAAGTGAAAACATTGATTTTGGAAACATCAGCATGGATGTCATAAATCATGACAGCAATTCAAATAAAACCACATACCACGTTGACCCAAACTATAATGAGATGCAGCTTATCAACGATTTGAAGGTTCCCCTGAGAAATTCGTGCGAGTATTACACCATCACATGGAATGCATACTCATATCTGGATTGATTCAATGAAAAAGATTTATTTAATTTTACCGATACTTGCCGGAATAATGTTTGGATCCAGCGGAATATTTGTAAGAACACTCACACAAAACGGGATTGACCCTACAACATTACTGTTCCTAAGGTTTTCAATAGCAATAATTCCCCTGCTGATAGCTATTCTTGCAACCGATAGGAATCTCTTTAAAATAGATTTAAAAGACATTCCCCTACTTTTGCTATGTTCATTATGTATCATAGGACTTAATTTGTGTTATAATCATTCAATGAATACTGTTTCACTTTCCCTGGCAGCAGTACTGTTGTCAATTGCTCCAATTTATGTGTTGATCATTGCATATTTCATATTCGCAGAAAAGATCACCTCAAAAAAATTGGTATGTATGATTTTGGCCATTTTGGGATGTCTGCTGATGACCGGAGCTTTGGAAACTGATTGGGGAAATCTTCCATTATTAGGAATCCTTTCAGGCATAGGGGCAGGACTGTTCTGGGCCATTTATCTTATGGCTTCCAAAAAGTCCATTGAAAATGGAAACCATACATTCACAATACTGTTTTATTCAATAATATTTATTTCACTGGCTCTAATGCCATTTAGCGATTTTGGAGAGATATCAAACTTCATTTCCATTAACCCACTGTTAACAATAATATTTCTGATTCTGCACTCCACCTTTTCATTTGCACTTCCTTACATATTATCCACAATCAGCTTAAATTATATGGACTCCGGAACATCATCAATATTCCTATCCGGTGCAGAACCATTTGCGGCACTGATTTTTGGTTTTTTAATATATACTGAAACCCCAACACCCCTAATGTTTTGCGGATTCATATTGACCCTTGTTGCAATGATGACATTAAGTCAAAATGGTGCAAAAACATCATGACCGAGAGAGGTATATTTCAACTGTAAATGCTTTAAATTAAAAAATATAATAAATCAATGCTTTTTAAGCTAAATAACTAATTTTAAATCCAAAAAAATAAAACAAGTATTACTCATCATGATAAATCAAAAAAGTGTGAAAAATATTGACTTACTCGGAAATAATTTTCATACAGTAATTGACAAATATTTACTAAAATTAAAAAATACTGCCATGAAACTCAGCAAAAATGAAATTTAAAAAAATAAAATAAAATATTGAATAAAAAAATAATGATATTATTTAATTTTACAAAAAAAAGATTTTCAAAAAACTCGATTTTTAAGTTAAAATTCATCATTCTTGGAAAAAAATTTCATTCAAGAAAACAATTAAAATCAATCTAAACTTCAAAAAAAGCTAAAAATTACAAAAATTTATTATATTCAAAAATAAATTTAAACATATGATTTTCAGCATTATCATACCTACCTATAATGAAGAGGAATACCTGCCTATTCTCTTGGATAGTATCAAAGAGCAGGATTTTAATGATTATGAAGTTATAGTAGCTGATGCCAACTCAACTGACAAAACAAGAGAAATTGCAGAAGAATATGGTTGCATTGTTGTTGATGGAGGTCTTCCAGCAGTAGGTAGAAACAATGGTGCCAGTGTTGCTAAAGGTGAGATTTTACTATTTTTGGATTCCGATTTACAACTCACAGAAGATTATTTGAGAAATGTTTTATATGAATTCAGAATGGAAAAGCTGGGAATAGCGATTTCCCAAATGAAACCTATGTCAAATAAGGTTAAAGATAAGCTTTTCCATGATTTTGCAAATTACTTTATGATTGGTGTTGAAAACATCAAGCCTCACGGAGCAGGGTGTTATGGAATAATTGCTAAGAAATACCTCCATGACGAATGTGGGGGATTTGATGAATCATTAACATTTGGAGAGGATACTGATTATATTGAAAGATTAGCTAAAAAAGAACCATTCAGAGTACTTAGAAATGCCCAAATTGGAGTTTCAACCAGAAGACTTGAGGAAGAAGGAATCACCACATTAATTCAGCAATACGGAAAAAGCACTGTTAATGATTTTTTAGGAAAAAGAACAGATGCTGATGAACTGAACTATAATTTTGATCATGGAAAAGAAAGGATATCCCAGTCCAGCATGTCCAGACTTGAAAAAAGTGCTGAAAGAATAAATGACATAAAGGAAACATATGATGACTCCCTCAATAAAATTCACAATGCCAGATCAGAAATAAAATCCCTACGTCGCCGAAGAAATAAAAAGGTGGTATTCTATTGTGTTTGCGGTGAAGGAATGGGCCATGCAATTAGAACCGGAGTAATTGTTGACAGGATAAAAGACAAATATGACATTTACCTATTTTCAAGCGATAGGGCATACAAATACCTTAATTCAAAATTCGATAATGTTTATGAAATAGGAGGATTCAACACCGTCTACATTAACAATAAGGTGAATGACATGAAGACATTTGCAGACGCCTTAAGAAGAAATCCGACAAATATAAAGGTAGGATATGAAAATCTATATAAAAAAGCAAGGCAATTAAGGCCTGATGTGATAGTAACGGATTTTGAAATATATGCCACAATGGTTGCAAAGCTGAGGGGAATTCCATTAATCAGCCTGGACAATATCCATATGATAACACAAACAAAAATTGACTATCCTAAAAATCATTTAGCAGAAATGCTTAAGGCAAAAAGCGTAATCAAAACATATGTGATTAATCCGAAGGTTCATATTCTCACAAGCTTTTTCTATCCCAGAATTAAGCCAAGAAAGAATGCAGTCATTTATCCTCCAATCATACGTGAAGACATTCTCAAATTAGAACCAAAAGAAGGAAAACATGTTATTGTTTATCAAACAAGCAAGGAAAGTGTCAAACTTGTTCAAAGACTAAAAGCTCTCAAAGATGAGCAATTCATTGTCTACGGATTTAACAAAAATAAAATTGATGGAAATTTAACCTATAAAGAATTCAATGAAGATGAATTTTACGATGATATTGCATCATCCAAAGCAGTGATTTGCAATGGCGGATTTACATTTATTTCAGAAGCGATACATCTGAAAAAACCAATTTACTCCGTTCCTGCCATTGGAAACTTTGAACAGACATTAAACGGATTTTATGTTCAAAAATTAGGATACGGAGAGTATCATGAAAATCTAAGTGCTAAAAAAGTAGATAACTTTTTAAAAAGGCTTCCAAAATATAAAAAAAGACTTGCAAAAGTTAAAAAGACAAAGAATGATGGAATAATTCGCGAACTAATCTATAGAATCGAAAAATATTCCAAGTAAAAATTAGGATTAAATAGCGCCTGCATCTTTAACCTTAATAGTGCCTGAAACCTCTTTTAAAAGATTTAAATCATTACCAATTAAAATAACATCCACATCGCCCTGATGAGACACATATTTATAGATGGTCTCATTTTTAAACTGAGACGAATAGATTTGTTCTGAACTGGAATTTGCAAGATTGAAAGAGATGTCCCCAATTAGAGATTCTGTCAATCCCTTGTTAATGATAATTCCTGAAAAATTGGCTGAATAACTTCCATTATTCTGGTAAAATTTCATTCCATCAGCTTCATTTTTAATTTTGAAATCTGAACCATTAGGAGTGCCAATTTCAAATAATTTAAAGTCCTGTGTCTTTAAAGGAATATCAAGTGAATTTTCAGCAGCCCCACCTGAAGAACCTGTGAAAATAAAATATCCTCCAATGGCAATGAGAATAACGGCAATGAGTATTATAAATATGAGTTTTTTATCCATTGTTAAGCCTCAAAATAAAAAAAAGAGTGATTAATAAAGTAATACTTCATTAATCCGAGCAAACTATAAAGTTACACCCATTTCCAATTGTTCAGTTAATTCTTTGTACCTGTTACGAATTGTCACTTCAGTAACCCCTGCGATATCAGCAACATCCCTTTGGGTTTTTCTCTCACCAAGTAAAACTGATGCGATATATAATGCAGCTGCTGCCACACCGGTAGGTCCTCTTCCTGAAGTCAACCCTTTTTCCATTGCTTTTTCAATGATTTCAATGGCTTTAGATTGTGCTTCACCGGAAAGTCCGAGTTCTGAAGCGAATCTTGGAACATAATCCACTGGGGAAGTTGGCGGCAATTTGATATTTAATTCACGGGTCAGGAACCTGTATGTTCTTCCAACTTCCTTTTTGGTTACACGAGAAACTTCAGCGATTTCATCTAAGGTACGAGGTACATTACAACGCCTACATGCAGCATATAAAGAAGCGGCTACAACACCTTCAATACTTCTTCCTCTGATTAACTTATTGTCCACTGCACTTCTGTACACTACACTTGCGGCTTCCCTTACACTTCTTGGAAGTCCTAACCTTGATGAATCACGGTCAAGTTCACTTAAAGCAAATGCCAAATTCCTTTCAGTAGCTCCGGAAATTCTGATTTTTCTTTGCCATTTCCTTAACCTATACCATTGAGCCCTGTTTCTTGCAGGAATGTCACGACCGTAGATGTCTTTGTTTCTCCAGTCGATCATTGTACTTAAACCTTTATCGTGAATGGTGTAAGTGATTGGCGCTCCAACTCTAGTACGTTTATCTCTTTGTTCGTGGTCAAATGCTCTCCATTCAGGACCCATATCCACAAGGTTTTCATCGATGACTAACCCGCAGCGAGAACATACTACTTCCGCCCTTTCATAGTCACCAATTAACTCTGTTGAACCACATTCAGGACATACGGTTTGTTTTGAATCATCATAAACATTGGTTCGTTTGTCATCTATAGCTCTTGTGCGTCCTCTCATAGGAGCTTCGTTTACTTTTTGTGTCGTGGTTTCATCCTCCTTTTTCTAGGTTTTTTGGATTTCGGTTTTGATACAAATAGTTTTTCACCACAATTCTTTTCTATTCTGTCCCTATTTGCTGATTTAAATAAGCGGATAGAGACATATGGTTTTTTTGTAGGTCCAAAAACATAACTTACCTTGCCTATCTTGTTTTTATTGCTATCGAAAACAATTCCACCTGGCGAAGGTGTTTTGGTGGACCTAGCTATTAATTTTCCAGAGTTTGCTATATGCAAACTGTTTCCTAAAAATTTCATAAAATCAAACTTAAAATCAAATCTGTATCATTTATATAATTAGAAATAGGTTATATATAAACTTATCGATATATTTATATATAAATATTGATTTCTATTTAAATGTTTTTCTATTTGAATCCAACAATTTCGGCTAATGTTTTACCATCACCAATGTCTTCAATAATTTTTGACTCCTTCATTTTTACACCTAAAGTGGCAATCATTGTTTTTGAAAACAAAAGCTTAGGAATGACAACAATGCCGCTTTCATCACCAATAAAGAAATCACCAGGGTTTATGGTTATGCCTTCCACTTCAATGCTTTCATTTAATGTGCCCAAACCTAGGGCAGATCCCGCATTCGGACAGAAATTAGAAGCGAAAACCGGATAATCCATATATAAAAGAGCATCCAAGTCTCTTGCAGATCCATAAATGACGGTTGCCTTGATTCCATTATTTTTGGCACATGTGGAAGCAAGTTCACCCCAAATCGCCTTATCATCTGAGTCAACTTTAAAGAATAGAATATCGCCCTCACCGGCAGAGTCAATAGCCAGTGCAGATGTTCCCCAATCATCAGCGGCAGTTTCTGCTGTAAAAATAGACCCGAAAACCTTTTGATTGTTGATTGGTTTAATATTCTGAATCGCACCGGATCTTTTTGATATTTCATTGTATGCATCGGAAACCTGACATGCAGAAACATTTTCAAGCAAAGACATTAAATTAATGTATTCATCATAATTTTTGCCGTTATATTTCAAATCATCTATTGTAACATTATCTAAACTAATTTTACTAACGTCAACACGTTTTTTTAAATTTTTATTTTTATTTAATAAATCTTTTGGAGTAACTGACATGACTTCACCACTTGTATAATAATTTATTCGATGTGATTAAAATAGATTTCATAGATTTTATATATAAGTTTAACCTAAATATTAATTGTAGTATTGAAATAATACTTATCATTATATGCTCATAGAGTTTACATACATTATTCATTATTATTAATTATTATTAATTTATCAAAAAGGGAGAAAATTTAGTATTAGGGAAATAAAAAGTTAAAATGAAGTTATAGAACCAAATAACCAAATTAATTAAGAAATAAATAGTAATACCCAATAGTAAATTTCTCAAAGATGTATTAACTCTTTTTTAGTGTATAAAAGGTCGAAAGACAAGATTATCGTGTAATTTATGCAAGTTTCACCTAAAAATAATTTAATTTTTAGTAATTACATAAATTATCCCGATTAAAAGCTTAGGAGGCTTAAATATGGGAAAAGGTGAAGAATTAACAACAACAAAATATTTAATCCATGCTCAAATTACAGCCAATGGTATCGTTGAAAAACCAGATGTTGTTGGTGCTGTCTTTGGGCAAACTGAAGGTTTACTCAGTAATGATTTAGATTTAAGAGAACTCCAAAGAACTGGAAGAATAGGAAGGATCCAAGTTAACATCCACTCCAACAGTGGAAGGGCAAAAGGTGAAATCGTAATTCCATCCAGTTTGGATAGAGTTGAAACCGCCATTCTCGCAGCATCACTCGAAACAATCAACAGAGTCGGCCCTTGTGAAGCAGAGATACACACAACAAAAGTTGAAGATGTAAGAGCTGTCAAAAGGGAACAAGTGGTTAACCGTGCAAAAGAAATTTACAAAAACATGGTTGAAAGCGTTGGTCCAACCAGCATGAGAATGATTGAAGAAGTAAGAGAAGCCATGAGAGTTCATGAAATCTCTGAATACGGAGAAGACCGTCTTCCTGCTGGTCCAAGCATACACACATCCGATGCAATTATTGTTGTGGAAGGCCGTAGCGATGTATTGAACTTACTCAAATACGGCATCAAAAATACCGTAGCAGTTGAAGGGGTAAGCGTACCTCGTTCAATTGGAGAATTAAGTAAAAAAAGAACCACTACTGCATTTGTTGACGGTGACCGAGGTGGAGAACTCATTCTAAAAGAATTACTTCAGATTGGTGAAGTGGACTACATCACACGTGCTCCAAAAGGAAAAGAAGTTGAAGACCTTGAAAAAGACGAAGTTCTTGTTGCACTCAGAGACAAAGTTCCTACAGCACAGTTTTTAGCTACAACAAATATCTTAAATGATTCCGGCAACAGCAACAACCACAAAAAAGAAAACAACAGACACAATAGAAGAAATCAAAAATACAACCGCAACGAAAAGCAAAAACCTGTGAAAGCACCTGAACCTGAAGTTGAGGATGATGAAGTCAAATTAATGAAAGACATGCTTAAAGAGTTTGAAGGAACAGGATGCGGAGCTATTCTGGATGAAGCATTAAATATGACCAAAGAGGTTGAAGTTGAAAATATTTACGAAGAAATCAAAAATATTGAAGGAACTGCAGATACAGTCATATTTGACGGAGTGATTTCACAAAGAATGGTCGATGTTGCATCTGAAAAAGGAATCAAAAAATTGGTTGCTTTCAAATCTATGAACATCGTTAAAAAACCGCAAAATGTAAAAATAATAACTGTAAACTAAATAAGAATAAATTTATACTTATAAAATTTAAACATCGGAAATTGGAGGTAAAATATGAATATTAATATCGATGGTTACTACAGCACTAGAAAAAATGTTTTCGAAAGAATCCAGGACGCTAGTGTAGCTACTAAACTACTCATGTCCTTGATGATGGCATGTTTAACCGGTATAATGGCACAGATCATTATCCCGCTTCCATGGACTCCAGTTCCTATAACTGCACAAACCTTCGCAGTGTTATGTTCTGGTTTATTCTTAGGTAAAAAATACGGATGTTTAAGCCAAATCCTCTATATCGTTTTAGGTGTTGCATTCATTCCTTGGTTTGGAGGAATGACCGGTGGACTTGACATATTATTAGGTTCAACTGGAGGATTCCTTATTGGATTCGTTATCGCATCTTACTTTATAGGGTTAATTACTGAAAAATATGCAGATGCACGTAATTTCAAAAAAATGGCTTTAACTATTGGAATTGCAAACTTTGCATTGATTTATATTCCAGGTTTAGCCGGCCTTGCATTATTCTTAGGCATGCAAGGAACACCAGTTGGAATCGTGGATCTTTTAATGATGGGCCTTGTTCCATTCATTGCTGGAGATATTGTAAAAATATTAGGTGCAGCTTCAGTATCTAAAGTATTTTTACCAAAAGACTAAGGTTTTTATAAAACCTTCTTTTTTTATTTTTTTTGATTTTAATGAAGCTTAAATTAAGGGGACATCATCTGTTATGTCTTAAGGGTTTTCAGGGATATGGCTATGATGAAAACTTCGTTAAAAACATGACTTTTATTAATTCTAAAAGAAAACTACCTCAAACAATCATTTCACTTTGTGACAGTGCTGATGACATCTGCTCTTCATGTCCAAATTTGATTGATGGAATTTGTGAAGATAAGACACAAAACGAAAGAGTGATCTCAATGGACAGGGAAGTATTGAAAAAATTGGACATCACAAAGGAGTATATTTCCACTGAACTATTTGACAAAATAGATGAAATATTTAACACAAAAGGAAGTGTTTCTAAAATCTGTTTTAACTGTAAGTGGAGCGAAAAATGCTTATTTTACCAAAAATTATCAAATAACCGATAGGTATAAATACTACATAATAAATATATATTAAATGTTGTATACAGTACAACGAATATAGTCCCGTAGGGTAGTGGTAATCCTTCTAGGCTTTGGACCCGGAGACGGCGGTTCGACTCCGCTCGGGACTACTTTTATGGAAAAGCTATTGCTTATTGGAATTGATACAAGAAGTATGCTTAACAGTGCTTTAAAGCTAGATTATGATATTTATTCTGCAAGCTATTTTTCAACATACGATACTCCAACCATCAAAAACCAAAAGATCATTTTAAATGAAAGTGACGGCGAAAGCTGCGGAATATTTGAAGACAACTTCAACAGCAGTACAATCCTAGAAATGTCAAAGGATTACCTTGATGAAGTTGACCACATCATTCCAATTTCAGGAGTTTCTCCAAGTGACTTTTCAAAAAAATACCGAAAAAAGATATTGGGCAATCACGATGTGAAATGTGTTGAAGACAAATTCAAATTTTACAAAAAAATCAAAAATGAATTTTTAACCCCTATGACTTTTCATGTAAGTGATATGGATGAAGCATATGAAATCAATGAAAATCATCAAGACATTCAATTTATTTTAAAACCACTTAAAGGAAGTGGAGGGTATGACATCAACCTATTGAATAATGACATTGATATTGAGTTTAATGATAATAAATTCATAATGCAGGAATATGTCTCAGGAATCAACTTAAGCTCATCAGTATTGTCCAGTGAAAATGAAACAGAAGGCATCATAAATTCAAGACTGCTTACAATGAATGACTTTGGAGATTCGGATTCATTCATATATATTGGAAACATACTGCCTCTAACAGAAAAATCCATAATGAGCGACATTGAAGACATTGACAGCGTTAATGAAAAACTGAAAAGTACAAGTGAAGACCTTATTGGCAAATTCAATTTGATCGGGTCAAACGGCGTGGACTATATCCTTAATGAAAACGGATTATATGTTATAGAAATCAACCCAAGGATACAGGGCACATTCGAATGTGTTGAAAAAACATTTGGAATAAACATGCTGGAAGCCCACATCAATGCCTGCAAAGGGGAAATCATGGAAATTCCAAAGGCACAATGTTATGCCTATAAAAAAATAGTTTACTCCCCTACAAGAATGAAATATCAACCAATGGATTTGGACAACATATATGACCTGCCACATCCGGGTTCAATCACTGAAAAGGATGAACCTTTATTGACAATCATCGATAGTGATGTCGATTTTGAAAAATTATATGAAAAAGTAGAATTAACCGATAAAATTGTTGATAAGTCAGCTAAAAGAAACCGACTAGATGTATAATAAAAATTATTACCCCAATTGTTATTAAAAGAGTAGTAATAATCATTGCACGGGTCATCCAGATAAATAACTTAGCCTTATTGTCCGGGTCCTTCATAAATTGGTCAATTGGATTTCTTTTCATTATTACACCATTTCCAGTAAAAAATATTTTTACAGTAACTTAATAAAATAATTCCTTTTTAAAAATAATTAAAAATTCAACCTTAAATTTAAAAAATAATAAAAAATAAAAGAAAATGAAGAAAATTAAGAAAAATTTAAGCTTCTGCATTTTTAGCTGCTTCTGCAGCAGCAGCTGCTTTTTCATTTTTCTCAATTGTTGATCTAATCATTTTCAATCTAACGAAATTTTCCCTTTCCATTTCTTGGAGTCTCATATCAATATACTTTTCAGTATTTTGGAATCTTGGAATCATAATATGTTCTAAAGCATTTACTCTACGTTTA
>CADBHR010000021.1 GCA_902794475.1 uncultured Methanobrevibacter sp.
AAATCTCACTTCTGGAGCAGAAACAAGGATGATAAGGACAATTCCGCTGACGGCGAAGCTTCAGGTGGAATATTTTCATTCGTACGTGAAAAGACCATTCAGGAAAAGCACGTGGAGGACATTCTCTTTGAGCTTGAAATGGAACTGCTTCAGGGAGACGTTGCAATGGAGGTTGCAAACGAGGTTGTTGAAAGCGTAAAGGAAAACCTTGTCGGAAAGAAAATCAAAAGAAGCAACGACATTACCGAATACACATATTATGCCCTGAGGGATGCGGTTGAGGAAATCATCGACATTCCGGGCAAGTCCATGACAGAAATGCTGGAAGAAAAGAAAGCCCAGGGTGAGCCTCTTGTGGTGATGTTTGTCGGAATCAACGGAACAGGTAAGACAACAACAATCGGAAAGCTTGCCAACTACTATCTTAAAATGGGATACACTCCGGTAATTGCAGCTTCAGACACATTCCGGGCAGGCGCTATCGAGCAGGTCACCCATCACGCAGACAATGTTGGGGTCAAAATCATCAAGCACCAGAAAGGTTCAGATCCGGCCGCCGTTGCATTCGATGCAGTTGAGCATGCCCGTGCACAGGGCAAGGAACTGGTTTTAATCGATACTGCAGGAAGGATGCAGACCAACACCAACCTTATGGATGAGATGAAAAAAATCAAGCGTGTATCCAAGCCTGATTTGGTAATCTTTGTAGGGGATGCCATAACAGGTAATGACGCTACCGAACAGGCCCGTAAATTCAATGAGGCAATCGACATTGACGGTGTTATACTTACAAAAGCCGATGCGGACAGCAAAGGTGGAGCATCACTTTCCATAGGCTATGTAATCAAAAAGCCTATCCTGTTCCTTGGAGTCGGTCAGGGATATGACGACATCATGGAATATGACTCCCAATGGATGCTCAACCAGCTCTTTTCAGATGATGACGGAGTAGCCGAAGAGGCCTAAAATCACAATTCAAGTTTAAAAAGCAAATGCCTTGTTTTCTTTTTGAACTTGATATATTCTTTTATTTTTTTAAATTAATCTTTCAAGAATTCTTGTTTTACAAATGACATATTTTTCATCAGTTAAAACTTTTCTATTTGCCTTGTGTTCATTTTTAAATTGATACTTTAACTCTTAAAAAATCGCTTTTCAATCTAGGATATTTAAGCTTTTCATGACTTATTTTAGCATAATTGTTCTTTTTATAATGATTTCTATATATTTTTAAGCTATTTTAATTAATTTAAGCTATTTTAATTGGATTTTCTTATTAAAAAGATTTATATATGTTTAAAATATAAATTTAACTAAACATTCAAATGGGAGATGAAAAAATTTCGATAAAAAATAAGGCATTGATTCTGTCGATTTGCCTGATTGTGATTTTCATGATGGGTGCGGTCAGTGCCGCTAACCAAACCGATGTCATCGATGCCAAGGAAACGGACGCTCAGGATGTCATAACTTCCGACATTGCTGAGGATGAACCCTTAGGGGAAAACCAACAATCACCAGCGATTAAAGATTCACCACAAATTCAAACCACTATCAAAAGTGACGATTCCAACATTGTAAAGGGAGAGGAATTTTCTGTTCAGCTTACAGACAACGCTTCAGCCCCAATTGCAAACAAGCAGGTTAAATTCACATTCAACAATAAGACCACCAATGCCAGTACAGACGGTAAGGGCATTGCCAAACTCCTGATCGATTCAGATCCGGGCCAATACACGGTCAAGTACTCATTCAGTGCAGAAGGATATGGGGAATGTGAAAATTCAACGGACATTTTGGTCATATCCACATCAACATCCAAAATAACTGCACCGTCCTACACTGCCTATGTGGGGGTCGTGAACAAATATATCGTGAAACTGACTGTGGGAGACACTCCGCTGGCAAACAGGACAATCACATTTAAAATCAACGGCAAGACATATTCACAAAAGACCAATGCCCGGGGAAAGGCAGCCGTCTACATCAATGAGGCCAAGGGAACCTATGACCTTAAATACTCCTATGCCGGTGAAAAGAACATCGATGCTGTTTCCGGAACCGTCAGGATACCTGTCAAGAAGGGAATGCCTACAAAAATAGTTAAGGCAAACAAGATTGTCTATAGGCACAATAAGAAGGGTCTTTTCAAAGTCAAGCTTACTGACATAAGGGGAAATCCTCTTGCCGGTAAGAAAATCGTTTTCAAGATAAACGGCAAAAGGACAGTCAAAAAGACAAACGGCAAAGGTAATGCATGGCTTAAAATCAAATTGCCTGTCGGAAAGTACAAGCTTAAGATAGGCTTTGCCAAGACCAGCAAATACAATCAGGCCAAAAAGACCTACACCGTCAAGGTCAAACCTGTCGCTCCAAAAAACAATGGAATGTGGCTCTTTGGAAGGGACATGAACTCCGTCAATCTCAAGACACTTTACAAGAACGGATTCAAGCATGTCTTTTTGAACTTCAAGGCAATTGAACTCTACGGAAAGTCAGGGGTTGAGAAATGGATCAAGAGCGCAAAGAAATATGGCGTTAAGGTACACCTTTGGATGCAGGTCTTCTACGGTGCCGGAGACTGGCAGAATCCTGCCAAAAGCGGCATAAACTATGGCCTGATTAATTCAAAGGTCAAGGAAGCAAAAGGCTATGCCAAAATCAAGGGCGTTGCGGGAGTCCACTTTGACTATGTGAGATATCCTGGAAACGCTCACAATTATCCTAATGCCGTAAAGGCAATCAACACATTCGTCAAAAAGGCCACAAAGGCAGTTCATGGAGTCAATAAGAAACTAATCGTGTCTGCCGCCGTCATGCCTGAACCTTCCGGAATGAAGTATTACTACGCTCAGGACATTCCGACAATGGGCAAGTACCTGGACGCAATCGTTCCGATGGTCTATAAGGGAAACTACAATGCAGGCACCCAATGGATCAAATGGGTAACCCAAACATTCAAACAGCAGTCCAAGCATGCAAAAATCTGGACAGGCCTTCAGTCATACAGGTCAGATGCCAAACTCGATAAGATTCCGGCAAAAGAGCTTATGGGTGATGCGCAGGCTGCCGCTTCCGGCGGTGCCAACGGAGTCATACTGTTCAGGTTCGGACTGTTCAACTTTATTAACTTTAAGGAGATGTAAATGTGAAGAGAATTCTATTTGTTCTTGCTGTGCTTCTTGCGGTTGTCTCCATCGGATGCGTTTCAGCTGCAGACAATGCAACAGATGTCATTGCCGATGATTCCGCAGATGTGCTGTCACAGGACGCAGATGATGAGGGACTGAGCCAAACTCATGATGAGGTTGGTAATGCACTGGAGGCTGAAAGTGACTCCAGCGTCTTGCAGGATGAAGAAAAGGCATCATCCGAGATAACATCATCCAACGTAAAGGGCTATGAGTCATTCAAAAGCGAAGTGTCATTCAAGCTGACTTCAAACGATGTGCCACTGGCAAACAGGTCTGTGTCAATCATGATAAATGACGCCACCTATGATAGGGTCACCGACAGCGAAGGTATTGCCAAACTCACATTGAGCCTTAAGGCAGGCACCTACATTGCAACATGCACATATGACGGGGACAACACAACACAGGGGGCAACAGGAACCAGCAAGGTTGTCATCAAAGAGCCTACAAAAACCAAATTGAAGGTGGGCGACAAGTATATTGTCTATCGTCAGGGTTCAAAATGCCTGTTTTATGTAAAGCTGGTCGATTCCAAAGGCAAGGCCATCAAGGACCAGTGGGTGATATTCAAGATAGGAAGCAAAACCTACAAGGCAAAGACCACAAGATACGGTAATGCCAAAATCTTTTTGAAGCTCAAGAAGGGAAAATATAAGGTTAAATATTACTTTAAAAAGAATGCTCCATACCTTGCCTCAAAAGGTGCCTACAAAATCAGGGTTGGCGCCAAAATGCCTAAGGGAAACGGATACTGGCTATGGCCTGCACACATGAAAAGCATAAGCCTTTCAAGCCTGTCCAAAAAAGGAACAAAACACCTTTTCCTTCATGTTGAAGCATTGAGCAGCTATGGAAAGTCATATGTTGTTTCATTCATCAAAAGCGCCCACAGACATGGAATCAAGGTCCATCTATGGATGCAGGTTGCATACTCCGGAGGGGACTGGGTTTCACTTGTTGATGACCATGGCAGACTAAAATACGGATTTTTGAACAAAAAGGTGGCTGAAGCAAAATACTATGCCCAAATCAAGGGAGTTGACGGGGTTCACTTCGATTACATGAGATATGGAGGAACAGCCCACAAGCACCCTAATGCCATCAAGTCAGTAAACTACTTTGTCAAAAAGGCAAGCGCAAAAATCCATAAGGTAAGGCCGAACTGCATGGTTTCAGTTGCTCTTATGCCTGAACCTAAGATGATGCATTACTATTACGGTCAGGACGTTCCGACATTAAGCAAATATTGTGATTGTCTGTTGCCTATGGCTTATAAGGGAAGCTACGGCCAGCCGACATCATGGATCAAGTCAGTTACAAAGACATTTGTCAAGCAGTCAAACGGTGCGCAAATCTGGACAGGCCTTCAGACATATCATTCTGAAAACAATCCTTCATCATTGCCTGAAAGTACAGTTTTAAAGGATGCAAAAGCTGCCATGAAAGGTGGAGCCTGTGGTGTGGTGCTGTTCAGAATCGGAATAAGCTGCAACTTTAATTTCAAAAGGGTTTAAAAGTTTTTTCTTTTAAATCTTCAATTCTTTTTTTTAAAATCTTATATTACCATTTCCTTTTGGACAATGCCTTCAGCCTTTTTTTCTCAATTGCCTTTTTCTTTTCTGACTGGTATTGCCTGTTCTGGCGATTGGTTGTGGTTTCATTGTTTCTCATTACGGTCACCAGGTCAATTGAATTGCCGCTGCATGCCATAATGATTCTTATTTCCTTATAGTCCTTATTTTCAGGAGCATTGTAGACAACCGCATACTTGTTTCCTTCGATACGTTCATAGCTGATTGGCTCTTCCATCATTACACAGTCAACGACATATTCTCTGCTCAATCCATTATCCTGCAGTCTGTTGATGAAATGCCTGTTTTCAAAGCACCACTGTATGCCGGTGGTCTCTCCCATCAAAAACTTGTCAAAAACATTCATTACAATTTAATATGTAAACTTTATTATATACATTTTTACAAATATATGACTATGTCACAACAAAATCAGTGGGATTCATCTGTTGCATTTATTTTTGCAATGATTGGCGCTGCCGTCGGTTTGGGAAATATTTGGCGGTTTAGTTATGTGCTCTACTCGAATGGTGGAGGTTCATTTTTCATTCCTTACCTTGTTGCAATAGCTATAATGGGGATTCCATTTTTAATATTGGAGTATGGTGTGGGATTCACATTCAAGCAATCCTTTTCGAAAATTATGCGAAAGATCAATCCGAAGTTCGAGATTATTGCCTGGTTTCTGGTTATATTTGTATTCATAGTCACGATTTATTATATGGTCATTTTGAGTTGGGATTTAGTATATCTGGCATCAAGCTTCACGTTCAGTTGGGGAGCAGACGCTGCGCAGTACTTTACAAGCACTGTCGGTGGAAGTTCCAACCTCAGCAATGCCAGTTTTCTCCTGATACCTACAACAGTGGGCGTAATTATCTTATGGGTCGTCCTGTGGTTCATTGCACACAGAAATGTCGACAAGGGTATCGGAAAGGTTTCCAAAGTTCTCATTCCGGTATTGTTTGTCATAATGGGATTCATCATCATCTATGCATTGACCCTGCCTGGTGCAGAAATTGGTATCAACACTCTTCTGACACCGGATTGGACAAAGCTTATGGATGTCAACATCTGGCTTGCGGCATTTGCACAGATAATCTTTTCCCTGAGTATGGGACAGGCCATTGCGATTACATATGCAAGCTACCTGCCTGAAAACTCAAAGCTAATCAACAACGTGTTCATCGTGGTTGCATCAAACTCCCTGTTTGAAATATGCACAGCTTTCGGCGTATTTTCAATTTTGGGATACATGTCATTCACCAACGGAACGCCGATGGTTCAGCTGATTACCGAAGGAACAGGTCTGATATTCATCGTTTTCCCGATGATTTTCAATATCATGGGGCCAATCGGAAGAATTATTGCTCCATTGCTTTTCCTGGCAATACTCTTTGCGGGAATCACATCTGCACTCGGTTTCTTTGAGCCGATGCTTAATACCACTACTGATAAGCTTGGATGGTCAAGAAAGAGAACTGCAACAGTCTTGGTCATTATCGGCTGTATATTTTCACTGATTCTAACATCAGGCATCAGCAGCTATCTTGTCAGCATAATCGATACCTTCGTAAACGAATTTGGAATATTGATACTGATAGCGGTACAATGTATTGTATTTGCATGGTTTTATGGAATCGACAAGTTCCTGCCGGCGCTCAACGGATTGTCCGTCATTAATGTGGGCAGAATCTGGAAGTTTGTAATAAAATACCTGCTTCCATGCATTTTGGTAGTGATTTGGGTTGTTGGAATGTTCAAGCTATTTTCAACTGCAAAAACCTTCGAGATAATTGTCGATTTGGCGATTATTATATTGGTGACTGTGTTTGCGATATTCCTGAACAGGGTCAGGCCGGCAAATGAGTAATCATTTGCCAAAATTTCTTTTTTCAATATTTTTTGTATGCGTCATAGCCTGCATATAGGTGGTAGAGGGTTTGGACTGCGCTGCCGATGACGTTGTTCATGAAAAACCATATTAATATGTGGATGGCTATTGCCCCTGCAAACAGTCCCAGTGCCTTTTGTCTTTCATCCTTGAGGTATTGGCCCAGGCCAGGTATAATAAATGAAAAAATTCCATACTTTAGTGATTCACTATCCATGACTGTTCCTCCTTTTGTGAATTATATTTTTAATATTAATTAAATTTACTTTATCATTAATTATTTTAATACTTTTAGGTTTGCCATGATAAATTATCAATCGAATTTCCAATATTTCTCATATTAATTTTAGGACGTCGGAAGGCTTTGAAAATTGTTGTCTGGTGAGGGGAAATTCGGATTTCAATCGCATTTAAAAATAAGCCAATGGGTTTAAGCCTAAAGATTGTATAATCTTTAGAACTTAAACTAAAAAATTTTTTTAGTGTAACACGGGAGAGTGTTACAGTTAATATTATATTTTCTTGTCGTATTTATATATTGTCAATTGTTTTAATTTGGGAAATGTATATTTGACCAAATTCGATTTTTTTATATACCTGTTAGGCAAAAGTATAATTAGTGATAAAATGAACATGAATAGGAAACATATAATTATTCTATTGATCATGATTGGTGCGGCGATTCTTATTTGTGCGGCATCTGCAAAGGACGTAAGCGCTGCCAAAACATCAAAGGCAACAGTCAAGATTTACAATTTTAAGCCTGGAGTTTTGTGGGCTCCAAAAGCAAAGGTTCTCAAAAATGGTGATGCGATAGCGGGATATGTGGAATATAAGGAAAACATGCAGTTCAAAAAGGGAACAGGCGTTACAGCATGGTATGTTGGGAACGGAAACAATGGGGATATCGAACCCCACCACATAAAGCTTGTCAAGGCCAAATTCTTCTTCAAAGACAAGAAGGGAAATGTGAAAACCAAGACGGCCAAAGGCTACAGCGCACACATATCCACTTCTCTGATAAAGGGTTACGCCCCTTACAAGGCTACCGTTTGGTATACTTCCAAATAGGTTTATATTATATCTTTTTTTGGTCATTTTCAATGGCCATCTTTTAATGTTTTTTTTTTCGGTTTGTATGCAAAAAAACAATTTTTTCTTAAAAAACTTCATTGCATTATCAATATTGTTTTTAACTTATTAAATTTACTTCAATTTGTAAAATTTACTTAATACTATTTTTATTTTATAAAAGAAAAGTTTATATGGGATTTTAATCAATAATAACATGTTTAATTAAGTTTGGGATGTGATAATCGTGACTAAGAATATTGTAGATATGTCGCTTCCGAAAAAACATGACACTGAAGATAAGATTTTCAACCATTCCTCTGTTGAAATCGGGGAATTCGCCGAATTCATAACAAATTTCAAGGATATTGAAGGGCCATTCCATAGAAGGTTTCTTTCAGACGATTATAGAGATTTAAATCTTGATCATGTTTTTTTTAAGGAAAAATGGTGATTTGGCTCACATTGAACATCATTCGAAAATGAGTAGTGAATGGATGAGAAGGGATTTTCAATACTTGACTACTCTTCATAGGGCTTCTGGTAAGTTCATTCATCCATTCATATTCAATACAGGTGAAATACCTAAATCAACAATAGAATTCGCAAGCCCTAACTCATTCTACAATCCATCATTCATCAACACTCAAGAACTCGAAGGTTCGGTAAGGTTAAATAATATCAACTACAAAATAGATAACAATCAGCAAATCAACGTATTTGATGTTTGTGATTTGATTTGGATGCCTAAATATCGATGGGATAGGGAACTTGAAAGTGTTGTTGTTGAATTGGTTGATATATACAATAATATCATTGTTGATCAACATTTGCTTGAAGTATTAAGGAGATCATTGGTATTATGGGCTGGAAAATATGTTTTAGATGAGAATAATATTGAAAAAGTTATAAGAGGTTTAAAAATGTCTGCTCATGAAGTAATTGATTTGAAAAGGGATATTGTCAGTGCGCGTATTGATGGGATGTTGTGTCGTGCTGAAAAGAAAGGCATGGAAGCTGGTATGGATGCTGGTTTGAAGGCTGGTCGAGATGAGGGCAAGCTTGAAATTGCCAGGAACATGCTTGATAAAGGGTTTGAAATTGAGGATATCATTGATGTTACAGGTTTGTCTGAAGAGGATATTCTGAATGGTTAAATAATCTTTTTAAACTATTTTTTTCTTTTTTTAGTGAATAATATTGATTATATTTGGAAAGTTAGGGGGTTTAATATGTCTTCTCGTGGTGGTATTGATTTGAAAAAGGATATTGTCAGTGCGCGTATTGATGGGATGTTGTGTCGTGCTGAGAAGAAAGGCATGGAAGCTGGTAAGGATGCAGGTAAGCTTGAAACTGCCAGGAACATGCTTGATAAAGGGTTTGAAATTGAGGATATCATTGATGTTACAGGTTTGTCTGAAAAGGATATTTTTAAAAGCGATTAATAATTTTTTTTTTTGATTAAAAAACTAGGAAAATGGTGGTGCCGGCAAAAGCCAGCACCAGATAATATAGGGAGTATAAATTTATTTTCTTTTGATTACTGCAGCTGATCCGAGGACTGCACCGACTGTGAGCAATGCTAAGATTGGGTTTCCTGTAGATAACATTGTATGAGGAGCGTTATCGGTTGTGTTTCCTGTTGAATTTCCAGTTTCATTCAATGTTACGTTTTCAGGAATTGTTTTGGATAATGGGTAGCTGCCGGTTGCATTTTCAATTGTTTGATTTGTATAAGTTTCATTGTCTCCTGCTTCTTCGTCAGGGTCTCCAGCTGCATGGCCCATGTCAGTCCCGTCTGTTGCCATATCGTCAGGGTTTACATCACTACCTAAGTTGGTGTCATATTCTGTTCCTGCATCGTTGCCGAGATCTTGATCATCAGCGCAGTATTGGCTTCCGGACACACCGTTTGCATCTTCATAATTGCATCCAGCATAACCAACATCGTTTCCATAATCTCCAGCGCTGACTGCAGCTGCGGATCCAATTACACAAAATATTGCTATTAATATTAAGAATTTTTTAACGAAATCCATTTTTTCACCTCGGGATTTGATGTGCCCAGTTGGGGGAAATGAGTTCACTTTGCACAACTAATTATATGAACTGAGTCATATATAAAGATTTTCGACTGCAAGTGCTTGCTTGCATCTTAAAATTCTTAAAAAAGGTATATTTGCGGATATTTTAGAAAAATAATTGATTTAAAGGTAATAATTTAATTTAAATGAATCTGAAATATTTAGATTTCCCTCAGTTGCAATGGCATTCATATATATTAATTAATATAGTCAGGATTACAAAAGATTAATTAAATGTAGAAATTTCTATTGGGTATGGGCATGTCATCAAATGAGCATAAAAACAGCAATTCTAAAAATTTCACATATCTGAATGATTTAATCCAAAATAGCACTGGAAAAATCATTTTAAAGTCAGATGTCATTTTAACCGGTGATGAAGAGGAAATATTCGCAGGGGGTATTGAAATCAATCGGGATATTGTTGTTGACGGATGCAATCATGTCATAGACGCCTGCGAAAAAACAAGAATTTTCAAGGTCAATTCTCGAAATGTCACCCTAAAAAACATCATTTTCAAGAATGCCTTCGGTTTGGAAGACGGAGGGGCAATAAAACTTAATCCCGGAAAATTGAAGGTTTCAAATTGTAAGTTTATCAATTGTTCCTGTGAAAAGAATGGTTCTGCAATACACATATCTCCTAAAAGTAGATTGTCGGTTTCAGATTCCGAATTTTTGGCCAATCATGCAGGTAAGGACGGATGCATATACAATTTCAATGGAAAAGTTGAAATTAATAACACTCATTTTGTAAAAAACACAGTTTCATCTATCATCAATCAGAGAAGGGGAAAAGCCATAATCGAAAACACTCATTTTTTAGACAACAACTCTGATGATGCTGGAGCAATTCTCAATTATGGAAAATGTGATATTGTCGGATGTCTGTTTAAAAGCAATGTTACTCTGGCCGATGGAGGCGCAATTAACAATCAGGTTAAAAGTCGATTAAGCATAACCGACACTAAATTCATTGAAAACGAATGCAGAGGCGATGGAGGAGCCATTGTTAATTTTTCAAAAGCAATTTTAACTAAGGTCAAGTTTTTGGACAATGTGTCAAATGATTTGGCAGGAGCTATCAGCAATCAGAAGGAAAGTTACCTAACGATTTCGGATTCAAAATTCAAGGGCAATAGGGCTCAGATGAATGGAGGGGCCATCATCAACTGGGGAAACTTTGATATTGATAATTGTAGATTGGAGAATAATACGTCACTGGAACTGGGAGGGGCTATTTTCAATCATGAATCAAGTGTTATGAAGGCCAAATCAGCACGATTCATAAGCAACAGTTCCAATTCCGGAGGTGCCATATTCAACTGGGGAAGGGTTCAATTAATGGAAGTGTTATTTAAAGACAATCGCGCCGAAACCGGTGGTGCGGTAAACACTGCCAAAAGGGCGAGCTTCCATGTGCATAAATCCGAGTTCATCAACAATTCCTCAAAAAGTGGAGGTGCCATTTTCAATAACTGCGGCGACACAAAAATTGTCCAATGCAACTTTTCAGAACATCATGCATCAGATGTCATTTACAATTTGAGATTATTTAACTCATTCAATAATGTTTTTGAAGCCAACACTTCTGAAAACATCATATTCAATGATGATGGGGCGGTCATAAGATTTTTTGGAGGGGAATTCAATAACAACGCCGTAAATGATAGTGTAATCCATAATGCAGGTGACAGTTGCAGCTTAGAAAAGATTACTTTTTTCAATAACTCTTCTAAAAAAGAATTCTGCTCAGACATATATAATAAGACCTATTTGAGATTAACTGAACTTAAATTCAAGTCAAATCAAAAAACTGTACTTAATATGGGGGTCGTTGATTTTAAAAGGATGGATGATGACATTGTTGAAAAAACTATACACAATCTCAATGTGGTCAATGACCTTTCCAAAAAGGCCAATAAATATGATTTCGAGTCTTTGGAAAGTTCAATCAATGAAATGACAAATCTGAAACTGATTCATAACTATTCGATTGGGAAAAATGAACTGGATTTCTATGAGGGTGGAATCGAGATTGACCAGGACAATATGGTCATTGATGGGGATGGCCATACTATTGATGGTGTGAATTCATCAAGGATTTTCATTATCAATGCTCGTAATGTGATTTTAAGAAATATTATCTTTAAAAATGGAATGTTTTCGGGCAATTATGACAGGTACTGCCATGGAGGTGGTGCAATCTTTGTTTTGAGAAATGCTTCAGTTTCAATTGAAAACTGCCAATTCATTGAAAATAACTCCATGAGCAACGGAGGGGCAATACTTAATGACGGTGATATGAGGTCACTTAACAACAAATTCATAAATAATGGATCTGAGACTTTTGGAGGTGCAATCGAAAACAAGAATATGCTGACAACGATGGATGATGACTTTAAGGGCAATTCCTCCAGAATAGGTGGTGCGATATATAATAAGGGAGATTTGTGCATCAGGAGGGATATTTTATTGTCTGATAATGCCTCACAATTTAGGCAGGATATCTACAATGCGGGCTTTATCAGAGGAATTGATGTCAATCTTTCGTCTGATTGGATATTTAATACTTCAAAGATTGGAGGATACACTAAAAGGGTACATTCATTTTCGGATTTGGCCAATGAAATCGATAAATCAAATGAAATTAGGCTAAGCGATGATGTCAGATTCGATTTTAAAAGGGATATGTATCTGAAATATAGGATTGACATCAAAAAGGATTTGACAATTGACGGCTACGGTCATGCTATTGAGTATAATCCTTTGGAAACAAGCGAATTGCGTTCCTTTGATTGCATGAAGTCCGCATCATTATTCAGAATTAGAAAAGAAAATATTAAAGTCATTTTAAAAAATATAGTTTTCAAGAACTGTTACTCGAACGGACAGGACATCATAGAAAATCACGGAGAGCTTGTTATAGAAAACTGCAGATTCATAAACAATCAAGTAATGTCTGACAACAGCTTAATCAACAACAATAATTGCTTAAAAATCGTTGGCACTTCCTTTTCAAACAACATATCAAATGGACAGTCCCTGATAGAAAACCATTCCATTCTGGAGATATCGGATGCGGATTTCATAAACAACAATTCCCATGCAATTGGGTGCTGCATATCCAATGGAATGGAAGCCCTGATAAGTGATTCTATCTTTAAAAGCAACAATTCTTCAAACAATGCAGGATGCATCAGCAACGAATTCAAATCGAAGTTGAAACTTATAAATGACAGCTTTGAATATAATGATGCTGAAGTGGATGGGGGAGCAATATACAATTATGGCGAAATTGAAATTGAAAATTCAAAATTTACCAATAACTCTTCAAAAGATGAAGGGGGAGCCATAAACAGCAGGACAAGTGGCAAGATAACTGTTTCAGATTCCGAGTTCATTGAAAATGAATCGAAAAGCAATGGCGGTGCAATATTCAATTATGGCAAGATGGACTTATCCAATTGCATATTCTTTAAAAACAATGCAAAAATCCGGTCCGGTGCAATAGAGCATACCCGACCGTTGGACAACAGGGAAATAACTCACCTGAAAATGTCAGGATGTGAATTCAAATGCAATTTCAGCAGGAATGAAAAATCATTGTTTAGCTATGAGGGTGCAGATGTGGATATGACTGATTGCAGATTTGATGACTGGTGATTATATGAGAGAAGTGATGAGCGGAAGGATAGATGTGGAAGTTATAGAGGATTTGGTTGAAGACATGACCTCCTGGGGAGATTTTTACATAGCATTTGAAGATGACCTGAAAGACCGTACCCTGAGATTCCTCCAAGATTTGGAATGGCATGACATAGATTTCGTAAAATTGGAACAAAACAATATTGCTGAATTCGAAAACTCCATCTGCGATGAGGATGTTCTTTTGGCAATTTCCAGGGGTGGTGATGATGAATTTGTTTTGGAAATGGCCAAACTTGCAAAATCAAGGCATGCCAAAGTCTACGGAATATGTGAGGATGATGAAAACGATTTAGCATTGCTGGCTGATGAATCCCTAACACATGAGTTGGATTTTTTCACTATATATCCGGTATATCTTCAGGCCATTGTTCAGATGATAACATCTGATTCCCACAAAAAGGAAGAGGAAATCAAGGAACCTGTTAGAGCTATGGAGGAACCTGTTAGAGTTATTGAGGATCCTGATAAAAAACCTCAAGGAAACGTTTTTCCAGAGTTTTCAGGACTCATACTTGAAATTTACGTGAATGTTGGAGACGAGGTCAAAGTTGGTGACAGACTCTATCTCATCGAGCGTATGAAGATGCACACTGAAATTTTCAGCGAGATTGAGGGCACAGTCAAGGAAATCTTTGTGAAACCGGGGGATGTCGTTTATCCGGATGAGGATTGCATAATGAATATTGTTGGTGAAGATGAGGATTCTGTGGAGTCTGAAGATTCATCACAAGGCCAAAGGCATTTAAATGATGTTTTGGATGAATACAATGAATTGATGCAAAAATTATATGGGGGTTCATCACAAAGCCAAAGGCATGAGGGAGATGTTTTGGCTGAATATGATGATTTTGCGCTTGAAATTGATGAGGAGTTTATCAATGATTTTGTCGATGATGTGACTTCATGGAGCACCATATATGTCGTTTGTGATGATGATTTGCGGAATTTTGTCAGGGATTTTCAAAATGAATTGGAGTCCATGGGCATTGAGACCATAATGATATCTGAAGGCCTTCAAGATGAATTCGGAAGTGATATTGACGAGGATGATGTTCTTTTGGTAATTTCTGAGGAATGCAATGAAGATTTCATCACCAGCATCGTTAAAACTGCAAAATCAAATCGTCCTAGGGTTTATGCCATTTGCGGGGATGTTGAAAGTGGATTGGCTGTATTATGTGATGAAACGTTCACAATTGAAAAAGAATTTAAAGCCAGTTTGCCGTCAGTTCTAAAAGAGATCATTGATAACCTGGATGTTGATTTTGAAGATGAGGAAATTAAAATTATGGAAGCTCATAATGCAGCAAAGTTGAATCCGAATGCTCCTGGAAATGTTCTTTGCAAAGTGCATGGGGTTCTGGTAGAGGTATGTGTCGGTGTCGGTGACAAGGTTAGTGTAGGGGATAAGCTTTGTGTTGTGGAAGTCATGAAGATGGAAATGGATGTTTTAAGTGAGGTTGAAGGGACTGTTAAGTTTGTCAATGTGAATCCAGGGGATTTCGTTAATTTGGAGAGCATTTTAATGAATATTGGGTGAATATTATTATCGCCGTTGTGGCAGTTGTTCCAGTCACTGAAGTGGTCATGTTCATCAATACAGAGTAGGCGGGATTGTAGTGTTGGACAATCCTGCATTTCAATTTTTAATGGTAATGATACTTTCACAAAGCCAATGAGTTTGCCATTTTTTCTTATTTATTTTAGGATTTTTCTGATGGTTATGAGTAATCTAATTTTCAATGTCGGATAAATGAATTTCTTTACCTGTCTTAAATACTTACAATGTAAAAGTAATATTTGAGAAAAGACAATTCACGGAGGGATGATATGGTATTAATACCTACAGTAATTGAGAGCACAAATCGTGGAGAAAGAGCATATGACATCTATTCAAGACTTTTAAGGGAAAGAATCATCTTCCTTGGAGGCGAGGTCAATGATGCTACCGCAAGCCTTGTTGTGGCACAGCTTCTTTTCCTTGAGTCCGAGGATTCAAACAAGGATATAAATATTTATATTAACAGTCCT
>CADBHR010000022.1 GCA_902794475.1 uncultured Methanobrevibacter sp.
GGATGAGCTGGATGAAAGGGCACAGGAAACGATTAAAAGTAAGAAAAAGGCATTGGCTGAAGTATATAGGGAAATCGCCTGGGCATACAGGTTTCAGGAAAGGTATAACGTTGCAGTCAAATACATCGATGAGGCAATCGACTTTGACGGCAAAAATGCCAATTACTGGAACGTAAAGGCAATTATCCTTGAGGACATGGGCAAATACGGCAAGTCATTGAAATGCTATGATAAGGCAATTGAAATGGAACGGGAAACTGTCTTCATTGAAAACAGGGCAAGGATGATTAAAAGATGCTGCCGGAGTTTGTATGAAAGGGGCAAGGGCCTTAAAAAGGCGGAAAGATTCATTAATGAAGCAATTGAGCAGCTTTCATCCATTCAAACCGATGAGGACATATCAGAATATACGCAATTGAGGGATGATATCAAATCCGAAAGGGAATACTCCAGACAATTGGACCGTCTCAATCAAATCGGTTCTGAAAACCTCATAACAATAACCGGAACTTCCTATTGCGGATATCCTAATTTTGAGGAGGGCATGATTCTTAAACTGGTGAGGGAGCCTGAAAATGAGTTTGACAGTGACGCCATTGCAATATATTCCGGTGAAGAGAAGGTGGGATATGTTGCAAACAGCCCGCATACGGTATGCACGATGACAACCGGCGCTTCGGATTTGGACATTCATGATGTTGCCCATGCAGAATATCTCATGAATTACCGCTTCGAGTTTAGAATAGCCCTTTTGCGCAGGGATTTGGACCGGAAATAATTATTCACAATATAATAACAAAAACTTTATTAACAACATGGTCACATATATAATAACATGAAAACCACACCTATTGAAAAACTACTTGAAGAATGCGAGATGCTGTCAGTCGAAGGCGACTGGGAAAGTGTCTTGAAAAAATCATTTCTGATTTTGAAAGAGGACAGCGAAAACATTGATGCATTGTCCTATCATGCAATGTCCTTTTACCGTCTTGGAAAGTATGGAAGGGCATTGGCAGTCATAGGCATTATTCTGGAACTGGATCCTGATAACAAATATTACCAGTATTTCAAAATCAGGGCCATTGCAAAAGCGGAAAATGCGCAAATGGCATATGACTTTTACAGGAGTCTGGATGATGAAGATCCCGACAGGGAAACGGTTGAGATGCTGGCCCATGAACTCATCAGTCAGGAGGAATATGAAAAGGCCCTGGACTGCCTTGACCGGCTGAACGAGACTGACTGGCTTTTCAACTATCGAATCATTGACGGATACAAGAGAATTAAAAGGTATTCCGACATTGACGTGTCCGACCGCTTTGATGAAAGGTACTGCATGTCATGGATTGATATGATAAGGTATATGGAAAGCGATGAGGTCTGTCCGCTGTGCGGAGGAAAATACGACAACCAGTTTTCAATGTGTGAAGGCTGCAGTGAGGAAATCCTAATGAGCCCTCAAAAAACTCATATTGAATGCGATGACATCAAGATATACTACTACATCTGTGACAAGCTTGCTGCCGTCAAGGAATTTATGAAAAGAGAAGCATCCATAACTGCACTTCGTAAGGAAATGGACTCTCTAAGCGACAGGGAGTTTGATGCATTCATAATGCGATTGAAGGAAATTGGATTTGTAATCGAAGCGTCCAGAGGATACATTTTCGATTCCGATAACATGAAGACATATTGCGATTCCGGCAAGTATGCAGCTCCAAGATGGCTTGTTTTTCCTGGATACAGCGCATGGACAATCGGATGGAGAATGGGTGCAGGAGAGGACTACTGCATGAACGAACCTTATCAGGGAGAGGAATTCGCCAAGCTATTTCCAAGGCCTAAAAACTGGCTTTTCAACCCAAGAAATCCCAAGTTTGAAAAATTGGGCAAAATCCCATTCATTGGAATGATATGGGATGAGGATTTATCTCCGAAATACTCAAAGGTTGAGGATGATGCCATTGAGGTCAATGACTTCATCACATTGTCCCGGAAAGGCGAGTTCAGAATGGATTCACTTCACTTCAATTCAATCGAGCATGCAATCACATACTCAAAAATCGCCTCATATAATAAACTCAATCCTCATAAGGTAACTTTTGAGGAGCTAAAAAACGACTATAGTATAACTGATGAGGAACTGGCTCATTGGGAGCAGTTCAAATACACAGTATGCCTGAATGTAACCTATTACAAATTCATGCAGGATAAGGACTTGAAGGATTGGCTTATTTCAACCGGAAACAAATCCCTTGTCTATGTCTCAGATGACGAATGGGGAGGGGATGAGAACCTCTTCGGATTTGCGCTGATGCAGGTCAGGGATGAGATACGCAGATTATGCGAACATGAAGACCTGATAGACTGGAAATACACAGAATACCTAAAGCAGGCATACCCATACCTCAACAGTCAAAGGGATCCGAACGACCAGCAATCCCCCGAATATATGATTGTATCCTCAACCCTGACTGGCTCTTCAAGGCATGTGCGAGACGTGAACTTGTCCGAGGAGCTTGCCGGCAAATATGAAGTCGGCCAGATTCTCACTGAAAAGGCATTTGTGGATGCTTCATCAAGAATCGGAGGGATGGTGACAACCCACAGGTACCTGATACTCTCACAGTATATGGCAGACTTTTCAAGGTTTGAGGATGAGACAAACTGGGGTCTGCACGTCGCCAATAGAGGTTCAAGGTTCAAGGTTCTCGACATATTCGCCCATGAAGGCAAGACACAGATACTGCTCCTGCAGCTGCCTGATGCCTTTGAAGGGGTGTTTAATAACAGGACGGATATCGAGGAGGAATTCGTCGAAAGGGAACGCAAAAACTTCATTGAAGATTTGAAAAAGGACATCATTGAAGAGCTTGCAGCCGACGAATGGCTTGCAAGATGCGAGTTTCCTATTGGGATGAGTGAAGAAGGAGAATTCTACAGCTGAACGGTGAAAATATGAGAGAATGGCAGGTTGGAGATCCGGTTGGGGACGGAAATGACATAGGAGTTCCCGATACGGAATATATGGGTTATCTCAAGGACAGGAATGGCGGCTCTAAGAAGGGCCTGACTGATGAATTCAGATATTATTATGGCTATTCCTTTGATTTTTCCAAGCTTCATCATGACGATGATGCATTCATGGCTCTCCACAATGCCTTTCGCATCTATATTAAAATGAACAGGAGCCAAAGGTCAAGGATTGTTGAAAATCCCTTCAGCAGAAATTGGGTGATTGAGCTTTGCTGCAGGATAGCCAACAGGCACGACAGGAATATGAAGGACGCATTGTTGATTATTCTTTTGGAACCGAATTCTGCAAAGCTTTGTAAGGATTGCGATTTGATTTATCCCCGTGAGCATGAATGCTGCGAGAAATGCGGAAAGCCTTTGGGAAATCTCAAGACTCCCGAAGATAGGGGAAAGGATATCTACAGCCAGATCAAGCCCCTCATTTTCGATGAAAATATCATCCAAAAACTCGTTGACGCATCAGTGCGACTCATGAAATCCAATGACTGCCAGTTTGTCAAAATCCAGAGGGGATGGGATTTCGGCATCGATTTCGTTTTTGAAAAGGACCACAGGTATTTCAGGACAACTTATGTCTGCGCCTACAATCCCCAATACATGGGGCCTCGTGTCTTTGAAGAGTTTGAAATCACACATAATTATGATAAGCTTCTGGCCGATTCACGATTCATAAGGTCTGTAAGGAACATTGAGAAGAATACAGGGTTCACTTTCAGGGACTGTTCCGGAGGATATGGCGCACAGCTGGATTGCGGTTCCGTAGGATTCACCTTCAATGATAAGATAGACCTTAAGGTCAACTTTGATATGGGTGACGGCAGGATTGCAGTTTTTAAGATTGACTTGGAAAATATGGAATTGAGCAAGGAACACCTTGTTTTTTGATGTTTTAATTTTTTTTAGAGATTTCCATAGAAAGATTTATATTGATGCAAAATAATATAACAATTGTTAATTTTTTTGGGAATTAATATATTCAAAAAAGATATATGTTAACCCAAGCGTTAGAAGTGATAAGATGAGTTTCAATTTAAAATTTAAGGACATTGATGAAGATAGGCAATTGAATGATGATGATTATACAATAAACGACCTTTTGAATGAACTGGGATTGTCTGCTCAGACCATAGTCGCAAAACAGAACGGCGAACTGGCCCTGGAGGAGAGCATAATAAATGACGGTGATGAGATAAGACTGGTTCAAATCATCTATGGAGGATAAGTGGCATTTGCCGATTGGGGTGTTTTGATGTCTGATGATAATGTGTATACTCTTTTGATAACAAAGGGAAACGATCCCGATGACCAATATGGGTTTTATAAGGAGCGAATTGACAGCCAAAATGACTTCTCATATATTGAATACAATACTCAGGATGATGAGCTAACCGATGAGCTATTTGGGGAGATTGATGTTATAGTGATGTTGTTTGGCCTGTACCACAACAATCAGGAGATGTTTGATGATCTGTTCAAAAAGTCCAAGGAATTTGATGTTCCAATACTTCTGGTCAGGTTTTTCGGAATGGAATTTGTTCTGAAGGAACTGGAAGTGAAATCCGATGCGGTTGTCGGATGGAATCCTCACTGCATAGTGGATGCAATCGAGACTCTCGTAAAAGGCAAGGATTGGGTCAAGCCATGTGATGTAGCGGATGACTCATAGTCATTCGCTTTAAAGCTATTGGCTTGTAAATCATGTTGTATCTGTTTTTAGCATGAAATTGAACCACCCCATCCTCTATAGGATGGGGTGGTTCAAGAATGAGAAAATCTAATTTTTAGAAGATATATAAGTTTTTCGCATGCAAGTATTGTTATTGTTCAAATTAAATAATTGAAATCCTTATTCATTAAAATAAAGTTAATATTTGTCGGTTTCATATTTTTTCTTTTGTCTTTCGAATTGCAAAAATCATTTTTAGTAACAAATTAAACATAACTTTATATGTAAGTTTAAACAAATATATAAATAGAGATTAAAAAGTTATCTCTAAAAATATTCAATTCTTGAAATTTTTCACCCCAGTGAGGGAATTTCAATATTTTGTCTATATTCTGGGCCACAATCACCTGACCAAAGGCCCAAGTTATGGAACCGTTGCCGTTGAACTCAAGCAAAAGCTATTTTTTTTAAAAAGGTATTAACATATGAATGATAAACTAATAAGCCACATCAAAAGAAAGCTATTCGAAAGGGACGAGGTTTTGGACCATTTCGATGTACCGACAGACGAACAGATCAAATATTTCATGCTGACAACTTTTGAGGTTGTCGAAAACGAATGTATGAAGTGCTTTTTTTGCAGGAACTACAAGAGGTTTTCAAGGTGGTCGCTTTGCAAAATCCGGCCCCACACAAGAAGGGACTGCTTTCATTTCACCATGGACATTCAAAAGATACTCAAGAAGAAATACTATCACATCATGATAACAGTCAGCGAATGCACAAGGGGAAAGTACCTCACAACAGACAGGAACCTCTCGTTAAAGGCAAAGAAAAACGTCGTATATGAAAGCATCCGGCTGTATGAGATGATACAGTGCCATAAGGAAGTGAAGAGATGAGCATCAAAATCAATGAGCCCTACAATGGCTACAGCAAGTATTCGCAATACATGCTTAAGCTCACGAAGATGAGTGATGAGGAGCTGATGGAGGAGTATGAATGGCTGAGCAAATTCTCAAAGACCGATGAAGAGCTTGTCAAGAAAAGCATTCTTGTGGATTTCATTGTAAGGTATGACAAGGGTTATCTGCTGAGCTGAGAAGCTTTCCGCTATTATATTCAAATTACTTTTTTTCTTTCCAACTTTTTTTCATGCAATTTTCCAATCGTTTTCTTGAAGATTCACTAATTTAAAATGTCTTTTTATACTTCTACTATAACTTTAATTCAACAGCATTTCAAAAATCATAAAGTGTTATAATTATGATATTTACATTAATTTATTTTATAGTTTGACTCATCAAGTAGTAGAATAAATAATCATTTCTTTAATTTAAACGATACCTTTATATATGAAGTCAAACAAATATATAATATAGACACAGGTAACCTATGATTTTTCATGAAAAGTGTCTCAACCATCAAAGAGGAAAATGTTATGTCTGAAGAAAATATTAAAAGCCAAAAAGAAAAATTGCCTTTTGCGAAAAACGAAGTCTACCGCCTCATGAGGGACAACCTCGATGCGGACAAGATGATAAAGGACAGGGTAAAGGTCGAGATGAACAGATTCTTGTACTCCATCCTTGTGAACGTGTGCAGACAGCTCAACGAGTACCCTTACACCACAGTTGATTATGAAATGCTCAAGGAATGCATCTACCCATACACCAACATCGAGAAAATCAACGAGGAAAAGCAGAGGATTCTGATGCATCTTGATGCCATAAAGGCCGACTGCGATGCATTGGCGATGGATGTTGAAAGGAGCATGAAGCTCAAGGACACTGCTGAAAGGGATACATTTGCGGATTTCACAGCAGATGAGGATGGCCAATAGGAGGTAACGATTATGGGAATCTGTCCGAACTGCGGAGACTGGGTTGACGAAGGAGACATCTGCATGAGCTGCGGTGGTGGAAGCGTTGGCAGTGCAGATGACTTTTGTGATGCTTTTGGAGGATCAGGCTACGGCTACAGCCCCTCACCTCAGAATCTCGAGGAGCGTCAGAAAAGTGACATGAAATGGGAGTGGAAAAGTTATGAGAGCAGCTTGCAATCAGCCAGAAAGGAGGATAACTACAAATTCAGGCTGAAACATTACAACAAGGCTCTGGAACATGTCAGGAAGTATTGGAATACTTCAAAAAGGTGCGGACTGAATCCTTACCCGATGCCTGACATGAGAAATCCTCTTCCGGATATTGATGTCGAATGGCTTAAAAAAAGGCATTACATCAGCCTATCCAAGGGGCTCTTCAAAAATGATGAAAAGGATGCCCTGGAGGAATTCCTTGAAAGGTCAGGCTATGCAGATGTAATCACTGAAAACAACTCAGAATATGCAAAACAATGCAAGGCCAGTGCAGCGTCCTTCAGGATTGAACGTGCAAAAATATTGAGAAAGGATTATTTCAAGCATATTGAAAAGGCGAATGCTGCCGTTGATGAGGACAAGCTCAAAAAGGCCATGAAGGAATACAGAAAAGCGCAGACCTGCTGGATCAATTATTTCCATTATGACTACAAAAATGATTTCCACAGGGATAAGATGCCTGAAGGCAAATTCACATCACACACCGTCCAGCATATGATGGTGATTTATGTCAAGACCCATCCCCTTCTCACATCCAAAAAGAAAAAGCTCGATATTAACCGTGAAATCGTTGAGATGCTTGACGGAAAGTGGGAAAGCCATATCGAGGATGCCGACAGGAAAGCCCAGGAAATCTATGATGAAAAGCAGAAAAAAAAGCAGGAGCTTTTGAATGTGGCCTCTGATGTGGTTGCAGGTGCAATGATTGTTGGAGATAAGATCTTCAGCAGGATTAAAAGATAAGGGTTTTGGCAGATATCATGGATGACTTGAAAAGAATTGAAAAAAGGTTTCACGAGTTTTTAGGTCCGAGGTTGGAATACCTGGACAATAGGGAATTGACTGAGGATTTGTTTGAAAGGACGGAAACTGTTCGCGTTCCATTCGGATTTTTGAAATATTCATTGATAATCAGGGACGAAAGACCTGTTTTGAAGGTTCACATATTGTCAAGAATGGACACAAACATGATGTATTATATAAGTGAGGATTCAATCGAAAGCCGTGACTGGTTTCGCTGAGGAACTTCAATGATTTTGGAATATTTCAGCCATCACCGTTGTTTATTGAATGCTGTTTTGAAAAAAGGATAGAATAATATGGATGAAAAACTGATAGTACACATTAAAAGGAAACTATTTGAAAAGAATGAGGTATATGATCCTTCTGATATGCCGACAGACGAGCAGATCGGGTATTTCATGCAGGCAACATTCAGTGTTGTCGAAAGGCAATGCGTTAGCTGCTTTTTCTGCATGAACTACAAGAGGTTTTCGTTTGGGTCAATGTGCAAAATAAAGTCTGACACCAAAGAGAACTGCTTTCATTTCACATTTAACATCACCAAGGTTGTGAAAAAGAAATATTATCATATACTGTTGTGCATTGACGAGTCCACAGGTGCAAGGCGCATCACCACAGACAGGACATTGTCTGCAAGGATTCAAAAGGACATTATCTATGAAAGCGTCAGATTGTATGAGATGATTCGGTCTTATAATGAGATTGAAAAAACCGATGAATTGCCCTATGGATACTATGGTCTGTCTGAATCTCTGTACATGAGAGCGTCGAAAAAAGAAAAATAATGATAATCGGACATTAAATCGCTATTGTTGATGCTGATTGCATCTTTAGCTCAGTGTGCTGTGTTTTCGTTGAGACTGGATTTGGGGATATAGTTGTTAATGTCTAAAGTTTTGTCAATGCATCAGCATCGCCACTTTCAGTTAATGAATCCCCTTAAAGGTAACTTTAATTATAAATATCTTCATATTTAATATCAATTGAGGTGTTCGCCATGGGTTTAAGGGACAGGTTCAAAAAGGTATTTGGGAAAGGTAAAAAGGATGGTGAAAATTCAAATTTTCATGAAGATGATGCAAATATTGATGAATCATTGCAAAATGAAATTATTGATAAACCAAAGGAAATGGAAGAATCCGGGGATAATTCATATGATAAAAACATTGATGAGGCAATTGAAATATTTAATGAAAAACCTATGGATGATGAAAATAAAGTTAAAAATGACTCAGCACAACAAAAAAACTTCCAACATCTTGATGATTTAATTAGTAATGGTAAAGAGATTGTTTTAGATTCAGACATCGTCTTGGAGGAGGGTGAAGAGTCCAGATACAAGCAAGGCATTAAAATAAATGTTGATGATGTAGTCATTGATGGTAATGGATACACAATAGATGCCTGCGGAAAATCACGAATTTTTAAAGTTGCTGGCAGGAATATTAAAATTAAAAACATAACCTTAAAAAATGCATTATCACAAGAAGAGGGAGGAGCAATACTCAATATCGGTGCATTAACAATAATTGATTCCGCATTCAAGGATAATGCTGCAAGATGGGGCGGAGCAATATGCAATAAGGAAGGTTCGCTATGCATATCAGATTCTCTGTTCATACGCAACATCTCAAAAGAAGATTATTATGGCGGTGGAGCAATATACAACAGGGAAGGTTCACTAAGTATAACTAAATCCATCTTCAAGAAGAACACCGCAGAAGATGAAGGAGGAGCAATACGCAACTGTGGGGGTACCTTAACCATAAAGGACTCCACACTCAATGAGAACACCTCATCATTATTTGGCGGAGCAATATTCAACAAAGAAGGTTCACTAAGCATAATGGGCTCCACACTTAACGAAAACATCTCACAAAATGGTGGAGCAATAAAAAACACTGAAGGAGAATTAAGCATAATAGGCTCCACACTCAAGCAAAACACTTCTCAAAGCGCTGGGGCAATAGAAAACTCCGAAGGTGAATTGACTATAACGGATTCCACACTCAACGAAAACGCCGCAAAAAACCAGCATGGTGGGGCAATAGAAAACTCTAAGGGTAAATTGACTATAAAGGATTCCACTCTCAACGAAAACATCACACGAAAGAGCGGGGGAGCAATCTACAACTATAAAGGCACATTAACTATAATCGGTTCCACACTCAATGAAAACACTGCAGAAACCCAGGATGGTGGAGCAATAAATAACAAAAAAGGTACAGTAACTATAAAAGAGTCTTTCCTCAATGAAAACGTAGCACAGGATGGGGGTGGAGTAATAAACAACGAAAAAGGCATAGTTACTGTAAGAGAATCCAAACCAATAACCGAAAATGAATGTGTAGTGACTATAACAGACTCCACACTCAACCAAAACACTTCTGGAATGGGTGGAGCAATAAACAACAATGACGGTGTAGTGACTATAAAAGATTCCACGCTCAGCGAAAACACTGCAAAAACTCAGGATGGCGGAATAATATGTCAAAAAAGTGGAAATTTTAAAGTTTTTTATTGTATTTTTTCAAACAATGAATCTGCAGGCAATATTATTTCTAATTCTGATTCATTACAACTTTATAATTGTGATTTCATCGGCAATTATGCCAATAATATCATTGTAAATGAAGGGGATTTATCTAATCTGGGCATTTTCAATGGCAAATTTAAAGACAATGCCCTTAGTGAATCTGTTGTTTTCATTAATGGTAAATCATGCACTATTGAAAAAAGTGCTTTTGAAAACAATAATTCTGATGATGTCATAATCAATAAAAGTGATTTGACATTAATAAATCCTAAAATAAGTGATGAGGGAAAATGCATATTAAATGAAAAGTATATCCTTATAAGAAAATCTGAGGATGATCTTGAAAATAAAATATATGGTGACGGTACGGTTGAAAATGAAGGTAAATTTGACTTTAAAAAATTTGACTTCGACCATTTAGATAAAAAAATACGAGAAAGCACTACAAAGGAAATTTCACTGGAAGAAGACATAATCTTGGAAACTTATGAAAAAGATTTTTATGAAGGTGGAATAGAATTATGCATCGACAATTTAATAATAGATGGAAATGGACACACTATCGACGCACAGGATAAAACAAGAATATTCTACTGCACTGGAAAAAACATCACACTAAAAAACGTCACGTTGAAAAACGGGCACTCACACAAAAACTATGATGCTCCATTTAACAATAATGGTGGTGCAATAGTGGTTAACCGCAATGCAACCTTAACCATAGAGAATTGCAAATTCATAAATAACAAATCAGAAGAAAATGGTGGAGCAATAAACAACAGGGGCACATTAACCATAACCGGCTCTACACTCAACGAGAACACTGCACAGCGAGGTGGAGGGATAAACAATGATAGGGCTACATTAAATGTTATTGAATCCACCCTCAATGAAAACACCGCAGATGAGGAATATTTTGGTGGTGGGGCAATATACAACAATAGGGGTGAATTAAGCATAACAGGTTCTACACTCAACGAGAACATCGCACAGCTAGGCGGAGCGATAAACAACGATGAGGGAGAATTGAACATAACTGGTTCCATACTCAATGAGAACACTTCAAATCGAGGCGGTGCAATATACAATTATAAGGCTATGCTGACTATAACAGACTCCACTCTCAATAAAAACATAGCGCAAGAAAAACCTTTTGGAGGCGGAGCAATAAAGAACCTGGAAGGTACAATAACTATAACCGAGTCTACACTCAGTCATAACGCATCAAAATGGAAGGGTGGAGCAATACAAAACAGTAAAGGTACATTAACTATTATTGAATCCACACTCAATGAAAACACCACACAAAGAGTGGGTGGAGCAGTAAACAGCGATGAGGCAATATTGACAATTACACATTCCACACTCAATGAAAACGCCGCAGAATATGGTGGAGCAATAAAGATTTTTGAGGGTGAATTGACCATAACAGACTCTACACTCAACGAAAACATCGCAGAATATGATGGTGGATCAATAGAGAATAATGGGGGCAGATTAACCATAACAGATTCTACACTCATGCTGAACACTGCAAAAAATCAGAATGGTGGAGCGATAAAAAACTTTAGGGGCGTGTTAAGTATAAATGGATCTGTACTCAATAAGAACGTCGCAAAAGAGAAAGGGGGAGCAATAAAAAATTCTAAGGCTGAATTAATCATAAATGACTCTACAATCAAAAAGAACAAGCCGGATAATGTGGATGAGTAGGATATAATTATTGGGAATGGATACTTTGCTGGTGTGGAAAATGGTTGTTCTGGTATTAAATCATGCTAAGGGCAAATGTGGTTTTGAATAATATGGAATACTACAAAAACCCACATTCTCTGCAATCGCTTTCCTGCAGGTATCATGAAATATGTCCTGCAGATTGTGGAGGATGCTTTTTTTTGTAAAAATCATATCATAATTTATAAATATTTTGTTGTTAAAAAGTATTTATATAGGAGGAATTTAATGGAAAATAAAAATATAATTATCATAATGTTGGTAATAATTGTTATTCTTGCAGCAGCAATAGGCTTTGTAATGTTCAATTCTGCATTTGCAAAGGAAAAGAGTGTGGTCAAGATAACAAGCGATGAAAAACAGGAAGAAGGAGGGTCTCTGGCAGTCAGACTGACCGACCTGTCCGATAATCCGATTGATAAGGAAGTCGTCAACGTCGTAGTCAAAGACAAGAAAGGTGATGTTGTTGTCGATAATGTGGTCAAGACAGATGAAAAAGGTAAGGCAAAGATGAGCATTGATTTGAAGAAGGGTCAATATAATGTAAGTGTGAGTTTTGCCGGAAACGACAAGTTCCAAGGGGATAATGCAACACAGAAACTGACCATCAAGGAAAAAGAAGCTGAACAGGCAGAAACAACCAGTTCATCCTCATCATCCTCACAGCCTACCGCATATGCATACAAATCAGACGGAACACCAATGTACAGCCAGGCAGAAGTTGACCAGTACATGTACAACAAGTATGGTTCTGTAAACTACCACCTTCAGGACAACGGATACGTAAACCTGGATGAGCCTGGATTCGACGATGCAGGACATTGGGTCGGACGTTAATAAATGATGAAGTAGATGCATCTGCATCTACAATCTCTCTTTTTTTTTTATTTCTTGGATTATAATTAAAATCGTTTTTTTTTAAAGTTTACATTTGATTTTCAATTGCATGCTCTCCAAGCTTTCTTGATCTGTCGCTTAAAACTGCAAAGATGATCCTGATGCTGTAATTAGAATTTTCCTCAATAAAATCGCTGCAAGATTTGATTGCGATTTGCCATGCCTCTTTTTTAGGATAACCGTATATTCCGGATGAAATAACTGGAAATCCTATTGAATGGCAATCATGCTCTTTTGCCAATATCAGGGATTGCATGTACGCATTGTATAACTCTTCTGCTTCATTGTCGTCGCCTCCTCTCCATACCGGCCCGACTGCATGAATGATGTATTTGGATTTAAGATTAAATCCGGGAGTTATTACGGCATGGCCTGTTTTGCATCCTCCAATTTTTCTGCATGCTTTTCTAAGTTCATCTGAACCTGCCTCGGCAAATATCGCTCCGCACACTCCTCCACCTTCTTGAAGCTGGCTGTTTGCTGCATTCACGATAGCCTCAACATCCAAATCGGTTATTCCAGTCTGTTTAATTTCTATGGTGCCTGTCATTTTAATCCTCCATCATATGAAATCGCTTTTGGGTCTTGCCTCTATGCCGAACTCGGCATACATCTCTCTTGTGTCATTGTTGGATTCGATTGCAAGATATTTGGACGGATCATCCCCATGGGTTGGAAGGACAGCCTTTTCAAGCCAGTATCTCTTTAATTTAGGTGGGCTTCTGTTGAAATTCCAATATGATTCGGCTATTTTCAAATCGGTGTTTTCCTCAATATGTTTTAAGGAGTCAAAAGATGTATAATATGGGCTTGCAGTAATCAGAATGACATAATTGTCCTTGATTAGTTCAACAAGTTCATGTTCATACTTTCTCTTGTTGATTTTTCCCGGAAGCTTCTCAAACCTTATTGACCAAGAGTTGGAGATGAGGGTGTAGTTCAAGTCAAGAAGAATAATCTTGTCTTTTGGTATTTTGAGCTTGTCCTTAAGAATTTCAGTGTTATCATCACTTTCAATCAGTCTCTGGCCACAGTTCAGGCAGTACTTCTCATCGGGGTCGTTTTTTGTTTCACATGCTGGACATATGTTCATAATCATCACAGTTATTTGAATTTTGTATTTTCCCCACCATTGCTGACCTTATGGGCAAATTGCCAGTTGCGACAACGGTTATACAATTCCTCTTCTGAATGCTCAACATCCCAATTGATGTCCTCCTTGCTGAATTCAACTCTTTTGGCATTTTTAATTTTAACGCTGATGCCATTAAAGGAATATTCGATTATTTCACCTTTGCATTCCTCAAAGGCAAGGTGAAAATTCTCTTCAAGAGCCATTGAAGGTGAAACGCCACATAAATAGTAGTATCTTGAGTCAAGCTCATCAAGTACAATGTTTTCAGCTTCTTTTAGTCCATTATCGATTTTTTTGGAAGTTTTGCCTAAAAGACACTTTTGGCAGTGATGCTTTAGGTTAACTCCATTGATGTACTGGAGCCATAGATATCTCCATTTACGGTCTGTTTTAAATTTTTCAATTACAATAGTCATTTTCACACCTTTTGATTGTATACCTGTTTAATCAAGTTGATTGCATAGGCAATGTTTTCATGATTTAAGGTCAGTTCATAGTCGGCCAATTCTCCACCGGTTGTTATATCTGATATGTCCCGTGTTTTATTTTCACTGTCTTCAAGCTGCTTTGTATAGAAAATAATTTTTATTAAGCTTTTCACATTTACAAGACATATAAATTTATTTTGAGCTTTAATGGAGACTGCATCCACCAGAAACTTCAATTCCAAATCGTCAAATTCATTCAATAATTCCTTTTCAAAATCTTCGTATAATTCTATAATCTCTTCGGATTTATTCTTCAATAATGTATTCCTGGTTAGTTTTATGCAATCCAGGTCGATGTCCAATTTTTTTGTCAAATTGCCATCTGTACTTTCGTATATGACACACCCGTTTTTTTCATCTTCCTTAAATAGGGAGATTACATATAGTTCGGTGGAAAAATCCAGCTTTTCACTTTCTTCAATCTGCTTTTCGCTAAATTCCGGTCCGATAATCATGACGCGTGTGTTTTCAAAATCTATTTCTCTGGAATCTTTTAATAGATTTGCGTATTCTTCAGGATTTGATAAAAGCAAATTTCTATATTCAGATACCTGGTTTAAAACATCCGAATTCAACTCGTTTTTGTATTCGATGATTACAAAAGTGTTTGTCTTTTCATCGAATGCGAGATTATCAAATCTCAATTTGTCTTTCTGTATTTCTGAAGCAACAAATTCCAAGTCGAACAGGTCCCTTAGATGATTTTGTGTTAACTTATGAAGCTGATATTCACTTTCAAATGGGATTTTTCTTGTCATGATATTATCTTTGATGA
>CADBHR010000023.1 GCA_902794475.1 uncultured Methanobrevibacter sp.
AGATTACCGGTGTGGACAAGAACATGATTGCAGGTAAAAAAGTTACCTTTAAGATAAACGGCAAAGCAATCGGAACCGCTAAAGTTGACAAAAAAGGTTATGCATCCATCAAAATCACAAAAACTCCTGGAAACTACAAAATAACCGCTGTATTCAATAATGTAAGTGTAACCAAAAAGCTAGTTGTAAAACACGTCTTGAAACTCAAGAAGGTAACTGTCAAAAGGTCTGCCAAAAAGCTCACAATCAAGGCCGCTTTGGAAAAGGTCAACGGAAAATACCTCAAGGGCAAAAAGATAACCCTCAAGTTCAACGGCAAAAAATACGTTGCCAAAACCAACAAGAAAGGTCAGGCCAAATTCACAATAAAAAGCAAAGTGCTTAAAAAGCTCAAAAAAGGCAAAAAAGTGACCTATAAAGCAGCTTACCTTAAGGACACCGTAAAATACACAGTAAAAGTTAAATAAGTAAATTTATTTTACTTATTTTTTTCTATTTTTTTTAACTATTTTTTTTTCAATGTCGTCAACTTAATTTTTGATTTCATGTTTTTCATTGTATTGTAGTTGGTTTCGATTCCCCAGTGCAAATTGTAGAGTTCTTGGAAATCATCTATTGTGAAGTTTTTATCCAAAATGTTGGTTAATAGGTATTCTTTTGTTCCGTTTTCGAGTATTATTGTTAGTATTCTTTGGTTTAAATGTTTTATTTTACTGTATTTTTCTTTTAGGGTTTTGTTGTGGAATTTTTTTAGTCTTTCTTTTGTGATTTATAATGGTGTTTCTGAGTCATTTTCTGTTATTTTGTATCTGTCGTTGATATAGTTTCTATCTTTTAATCTGACGATAAAATAATTATTCATGGACATTATGTTGATATATAGTTCCATTGCGTTGTATCCTCTGTCAAAAATGAAAATTGATTTTTCTGGTGTGATTAATTCTTGGATATTTCTTAGGTTTTGGTGCATTAGCGGTAATTCGGCTTGTTTGTAGTTGCCTATATTTTCCATCGTGTATAAATTCTGGGTCTTTGATTTGGAATTCCTTTCGAATTTCTTCAAATTAGGAATTTCAAAATCAGATCCATCAGCACCAACAAACGAAATCCTTTATAAGTCTTAAAAAAGTCATGATTCTTGTGATAATTAATTTCAAGCAGATATTGTTTGCTTATTTCTTTAAATACAATGGGTTAATGAATGTTCTTTGTTTAGAAAATGCCTGTCTTGTTATTTGTTGAATATCTGTTGTGAAATTATCTTCAATGAAATCTTCAAAATCAGCCTAATTGGAAGTTCTGTTGTTAAACAAAGGAAAGTCACATAATCCCTAAATGAAAATTAACTGTATCTCGTAAACTTATTTTCCCTAATTACATATTTATCAACAGTTTTTACAATATTATCAAACGTATTTTTAATAGGGTAAAACATAGAGCATCACAACACCATATTGGAAGAAAATATCATTAAAATAAATGTTTTTTTTTGGTTTTTAAGGATTTAACAACAAGTTTCATAAATCCTATTTTTTGGAAAAAAATAGAAAAGTTAATTAGTTTCTTCCCCCAATATAGTATTGAGGCTTTGTTATTTTGTTGTATATTATATAATTTGCCCTTAATCCCTAATAAAACTTTGTATTATGTCTAAAATCTATTTTTAAACTTTAAATACTTTTAATAAAAACCATGCATTAATACTAATCATTTAAAAATTAAAGAAAATTTCACCAATGTCAAGTAAAATGAATGATGCAGTGATTAAATCAGTTACAATCATAATACTTGCAGAATAATAAAAGACAATAATTATTTAAACAAAGAACAACAAACAACAGAATACTATTTTTGAAAAATAATAAAAATAAACACCGTATATTATTAACAAACTAATAATATACTAATAAAACAAAAAATAAGAGTTTTTATGAAAAATTAAGTTGACGGCCTTGTGATTTTTCATCTAATTTTATATTCCTTTGGACTTTAAAATCATATATGATAACTAATTTGATTGTATTGTGGATTTGACTTATTACTGCTTTTTTAAAATTGATATTGTATAATATAAGTTATATTAATTTGCCAAAACTTAAATATTATTGGATGGATAATTATATTTATATAGCTATTTTGGGTGAATAAAAAATGAATTATAAAAAAGGATTAATGTTGATTTCACTTTTCTTTATTCTTATGCTGGCTATTGGATTTGTTAGTGCAAGTGATAATGATACTTTGGAAAGTGCGGTCGATGAAGAGGTATCTGCAATTAGTGTGAATCAAGTTAGTGATGATGATATTTCGGATTTGAAAGTAAATTGGGATGATGATAATTCTATTTTGGAAGCAAAGTCATTTGATAACATACAAAAGTTAATTAATGATTCTGGTGGCAATCCAATTCATTTATCTAAAACTACGTATTCTGGAAATGGAAAGCCAATTGAGGCAAAGGGTGCGACAATTTATGGACATGGCGCTACATTAAATGGAGGCGGACATCAGATTTTCATAGGATCTGTTACTCTTTATGATGTTAATTTAATAAATGGCCGTACTAGTGGAAATGGTGGTGATGGAAATGGTGGTGCTATTCATGGTGGTGCGGTGAGTTGTATTAATTGTAATTTTGATAATTGTGCAGCTAATACTTGTGGTGGCGCTATTCAAAGCACATCTTATATAAATTGTAGAGGATGTACTTTTACTAATTGTTATTCAGGCATGGGTGGTGCAATATGTTGTGAGGGTAGCACTACCTCTGTAGAAGATTGCAGTTTCTTAAGATGTCATTCCACTCAAGTTGATGGTGGTGCAATTAAGGCAACTGGTAAGAGTTATATATCAAATTGTGATTTTGTGGATTGTTATACTGCTATTAATCCTAGTGGAATGGGTGGTGCTATTAGTTCAGGTAATAAAGAGTTTGCAAATGGAGGTTCTGTAATAAATTGTAATTTTACTAACTGTTATGCAGGTTATGCCGGTGCTACTACATGGATTAATGTTAAAGATTGTAATTTCATTAGTTGTCATTCCCAATATGGTGGCGGTGCCGTTCATAATGGTAATATTTATAACTGTAATTTTAAGGACTGTTACAGTTATGGTGCAGGTGGTGCTGCAATGTGCACTAGTCATAATGATACAATTGACATTAGGGATAGTAATTTTGTGAATTGTATTTCCAGTGGTGCTGATGGCGGTTTTGGTGGTGCGGTTTTCTCCTCAGCAAACGCTAATTTATATAAGTGCATATTCAGGGATTGTTCTTCTGAGAGATGGGGTGGTTTTGTCCAGTGTAATAATTTGACTTGTATTGATTGTAATTTCACAAATGCTGTTGCTAAAGATTCTGGTGGTGCTATATGCGTTGGTTCTGGTTATCTGAAAGATTGTAATTTCTTAAATACTTCTGCTTGCAAAAGTGCTGGTGCTATTTTCATAACTCATGAAGATGTTTATATTGAAAATTGTGTTTTTACAGATTGTTATGTAAGCTCTGATGATTTTGGTGAGGGTGGTGCTATTAGCTATGGTATTGATAAGTATGGTGGTTTTGTAGCAGATACTTGTGTTTTTATAAATTGTTCTGCTATGGAGGGTGGGGCAATTTTTGCCAGAGGAAGCGGTTGCATAAAAGATTGTATATTTACATATTGTTCTGCAGATAAGGATGGGGGATTTATCCGTTGTGATAATTTAACCTGTTCTGGATGTAGTTTTACTGATGGTGTTGCTAAGGAACATGGTGGAGCTATCTTTGCAACTAATTGTTCTTTAAATGACTGTAATTTCTTAAATACTCGTGCTTGTGAGGGTGGGGCTTTTTATTCCTTTGATGGTAATGTTTCTATTGTAAGTTGTATTTTTAAAGATTGTTCTGCCAATTCTAAAGATTCAGGTAATGGTGGTGCTATTAAATATGTTTTCAATAATAATGGAAGTTTTCTAGCAGATAAATGTATTTTTATACATTGTATTTCTGATAATTTTGGTGGTGCCATGTCTGGAGGTTCTGCTGAACATTGTATGTTTATTAATTGTTCTTCAGGTCAATATGGTGGTGCTTTATCTGGTAGTGGTTCTGCTAAGGATTGTAGTTTTATAAACTGTTCTGCTATGGATGATGGTGGTGCTGTGTATGGTGGTTTCCCTGTTGGTTGTAGGTTCATAGGTTGTTCTGCTGGACAAAATGGTGGTGCATTGTATGCTGGTGATGCGGATAATTGTAGTTTTATAAATTGTTCTGCTAAATATGGTGGTGCTTTGAATTTTGCTTCAGCTAAAGAGTGTAATTTTGAAGGTTGTTCTGCTTTAGAAATGGGTGGGGCATTGCATCTTTCTTCTGCTGATAATTGTAGTTTTGTACGTTGTTCTGCTAGGGATGGCGGTGGTGCTATGTCTAGTGGTTCTGCTTTCAATTGTAGTTTTGTACGTTGTTCTGCTTTAGAAATGGGTGGTGCTTTGTGTTATGATTCTGCTAAGGATTGTAGTTTTATAAATTGTTCTTCAGCTCAATATGGTGGTGCTTTGTATAGTGCTTCTGCCGATAATTGTAGTTTTGTAAGTTGTTCTGCTAGGGATGGCGGTGCTTTGTGTGATGGTTCTGCTAAAAATTGCAGTTTTGAAGGTTGTTCTGCTGGACAAAATGGTGGTGCTTTACATAGTGCCTCTGCTGATAATTGTAGTTTTATAGATTGTTCTGCTACAAAATGGGGTGGTGCGTTGTATCGTGGGCCTGTTAGGGAATCTCGTTTTACACATTGTTCTGCTAAAGAAAGGGGCGGTGCTTTGTGTGATGGTTCTGCTAATGATTGTAGTTTTATAGATTGTTCTGCTTTAGAAATGGGTGGGGCATTGCATCTTTCTTCTGCTGATAATTGTAGTTTTGTACGTTGTTCTGCTACAAAATGGGGTGGTGCTATGTCTGGTGGTTCTGCTTTCAATTGTAGTTTTGTACGTTGTTCTGCTTTAGAAATGGGTGGTGCTTTGTATGGTTGTTCTGCTGAAAAGTGCACATTTATAGATTGTATGTGTGGAAGTATTCAGGGTCATGGTGGCGCTTTGTGTGATGGTTCTGCTAAGGATTGTAATTTTATACATTGTGTTGCTTATCTAAGTGGGGGCGCTATTTCATCCCGTGATTGTTCAATAGACAATTGTAATTTTGTAAATTGTGTTTCTAATTTAGTCGGTGGCGCTATTTCTATTTCTGATAAATATACTTCTTATATAGACCATTGTAACTTCACTAATTTTTATGCAATTGAGGGTATAGCTATTTATAATTGTTATTATGTATCTAATTGCATTTTCAATAATATTCCGGCCAATCTTACTGTTGAAGAAATAGTTCATGGATCTTCTGAAGAGGATTTATTGAAAAAACATAATATTTTTAATTTCAATGAAATTAAGGCAACTTTAACTTTAAATAAAACTACTTCCGGTACAGATTATTATATGGGTACTGTTTTGACTGCTCAAATTGTTGATTCAGATAATAATGAACCTATAGGTAATGTATTAATTAATTTTGTATCTTCAAATGGTGAAATTGGCACTGCAAAGACTGATGCACATGGTGTAGCTAGGTATATTGTTCCATATGCTCCTGGTGAGTATAGTATAATTGCAAGTGTAGGAAATGCCCACATTGAATCTAACAAAACCAATCCTATTATTGTATCAATTAAAAAAGCTCCTGCAACAATTGCTGCGGATAACTTTTCTACTACATATAATAGTGGAAAAACATTTCATATGAATGTCACCACTGAAAATGGACCTCTTTCTGGAATTAAACTTGCTGTTAAGGTTTATACTGGTACTAAATATGAGACTTATTATTTGACTACAGGATCTGATGGCTCTGCTAAATTCACTGCTGCTTCTAAACTGTCTGTTGGAACTCATAAAGTAATTATCAGCAATAATGATAGTCGTATTGATGCTGGACCTGCAACAGCTTCAATTGTTGTTGAAAAAGTTCCTGCAACAATTGATGCAAGTAAGTTTTCTACTACATATGATAGTGGAAAAGTATTTTATGTGAAGGTCACTACAGACAATGGGCCTCTTTCTGGAATTAAACTTGCTGTTAAGGTTTATACTGGCACCAAATATAAGACTTATTATTTGACTACAGATTCTAAAGGGTCTGCTAAATTCAATGATGTTTCTAAATTGTCTGTTGGAACTCATAAAGTAGTCATAGGCAGTGATGATAGTCGTATTACTGTAAAATCTGCAACAACTTCAGTGGCTGTTAAAAAAGCACCTACAACTGTAAATGCACATCCAGTTAAAAACAAGTACAAATCAAGTAAATATTTTAAGGTCACTGTTAAAAATAAGGCAACCAAGAAAGTTGTTTCAAAATTAACAATTAAAATCAAAGTATATACGGGTAAGAAGTACAAAACTTACTCACTAAAAACAAATTCAAAGGGTGTAGCTAGTTTAAACACCAAATCGTTTGCTAAAGGCAAACACAAAGTTGTAATTAGTTCATCTAGCAAATATTACAGTGTAAGTAAAAAAGGGAACTTTGTAATTAAGTAGTTTTGATTTGAGGATTTAAATCCTCAAAATTTTTTTAAGGCGGTAATATGGAAACGGACAACTCTAAACTAAATGAACTGTTGAAGGTAAAGGTAGAAACAGCCAGTAAGGAGCATTTGGTAATGCTAACTGAAGAATTAAGGAAATCCCAATTGATTCTTCCGGTTGAAATTACTTCTAAAATTGATTTGGAAAACGCTGAAGTCGGTGAAGTAAGAGAACTTGATGAGCCGTTAAGGTTCAAACCTATACATTTAACTGATGATTTTGGAAATGAGTTGATTCCATTGTTCAGTGATGATTCTCAGGTTAAAGAAGCATCATCTTGTATGCTAATGTATTGTGAAGATTTGGCTAATACTTTTAAGAGTTCTCCTGAGGGCATTGATGGGGTTGTTTTCAATCCATTTGGTGAAAATCCTATAATGCTTCCGATGGATACTTTTGTTAACATGTTTAGTAATGAATGAAGTAACTAAAAATTCACCAATATCAAGTAAAATGAATGATGCAGTGATTAAATCAGTTTACAATCATAATACTTGCAGAATAATAAAAGATAATAACTATTTAAACAAAGAACAACAAACTATAGAACACTATTTTTGAAAAATAATAAAAATAAACGCCGCATATTATCAACAAACTAATAATATATTAATAAAACAAAAAAATAAAAGTTTTTATGAAAATTAAGTCGATGACATTGTTATTTTTTTTCATAATCTTAACATATTTTATATAATGAAATTATATATTAATAATATGTTTCTGAATTATGGAGTGATTAAATGAAGATTACATATGTTATAATGGTCGCTTTGATGCTGGCCATTCTGTCGGTCGGCGCCGTCAGCGCAGATGAAAATGTGACCGGCAATAATCTTGCAAGCAATGAAAATGTCATGGAGGCGGATGTTTTATCCGAATCTCCTGATGAGAAGGTTATTGGACAATCAGATTCGGATGATATCGTTGCAGCTTCCAAAGAAGCTAATGACAATCGGATAAGCAGCAAAGAAACTGATCCTATCTATATCTATGACGAAGTGGCTGACAGTGACGGGTCTCTGGTCAGGTTTGATACTTCCGTTAACGGTACCGTCAAGGTCATGGTCAACGATAAGCTGAAATTTCAAAGAAGTTATGATGGGGACCCGGATGAAATATTATGGGAAGATTTGTCAAACTATAAGAAATTAGATTACGGTAACTATAACATAAAGGTAATTTACACCGAAAATGGTAAAGCTGAACCATTGGTTTTTGAAAAGAAGGTTCTATACACCTTCGGTTTTGATATGTATTCAAGCGTCAAGCAAAAGTCTCAACTATATCCCTCAGTTAAATTCATAAATAAGGTAACATTCACTGTGAATGTGCCTAGTGACGCTAAAAACAGGATAACACTGAAATTCAATGGAAAGACATATAAATTGACTCCCAAAAAGGGTGAAGCCACTTTAAAGCTCACCTTGAATAATTTGAAATTGGGAAAACACACCGTTTCAGCAAAATTGTCCTATGGGAATTTGCCTGTCCGAACAATATACCATACATTCTATATCTATCCTCAGATAATCTATCCTCATCAGATGTCTGTTGGCGAAAATGAGTTCGTGCATGTCATCGGACCTAAAAACGCAAACGGACAGGTCAAAATGTTTGACGGAAGCTTTGTTTCCGATGGCGATGGCGGTGAGTATTATGTGATTGACAAGCTGGTGAAAAGCGTCAAGCTGTCAAAAGGATATGCTAAAATTCCGCTCAATAAATTAAAAAAAGATTCATACTCATTATCCCTAAACTACACAATAGGCAAATTCAAAGGCACATTAACATGTGACGATTATGAGGGCATTTATATTGAAGTTTTCGCCAATGCCAAGGGATTTAAGGCAGGCGTCAAACCATTGAAAATAAAGGCAGGCCAGAAAATCACCGTCAAGCTGGTTGGACCTAAAATGAAAAAGAATGTAAAAATCTACATTGACAAAAAGCTCTACAAGTCCGTTTCATTTAAGCATGGAAAGATCAAGGAAAAAATCAAAGGTTTGAAGCCGGGCAACCATAAGGTAAAGGTTATCTTTAAGAAGGGAAACAAATTCTTCTCAAAGACATTTTACATTGATGTAGGGAAAAAGCCTAAGGTATCCTTGAAGCTCAAGGCAGTAAATGTCAAGAAATCAGCCAAAAAACTGACCATTAAGGCAAAAGTGAAGATAAACGGCAAGCCCAAAAAAGGACGCACAGTCAAATTCAAGTTCGACAAGAACACATACAAGGCAAAGACCAACAAATGGGGCATTGCAAAAGTTTCAATATCCAAAAGCATTCTTAAAAAACTTGATGTTGGCCAAAAAGTGGAATATGCAATTAAATATGCTAAAAAAACCAAAAAATTAACCGCCGTTGTTAAAGAATAGGGAGTTTATCCTTATTTTTCTTTTTTTTTGTCTGTAAAATTTTACAGACTCTTTTTTTAAAGTTTATTAATTTTTAAAGTCAAAGTATAATCAATGACCAAATACATCCGCAAGAACAAAAGCTCCTATGCAATAGTTCGAAGTTCAATAAACTATGGAAAATTCCGTGAAATTGATGATGCAGTCCTTGTAAGGGACATTCTGATTGAAAACGACTGGAATTTGGATTCAATCGATGAAATTCATGAAGCAGATGGAAAATACTATGTCCTTAAGGCCATTGACGGGAAGGTTCACATTCTATCCAAATCCAAAACCGAACCGTCCCAAAATGAGATAGATGAACTGGTTAAAAAACGGATGAGAAACCCCAACAACTCCAGATATGGATTGAACATCACAAAGGTCTTTGACACCTTCATAATCAAAAAGCAGATTGCCGGTGATGACTATATCTTCGGATATTATGACAGGCTCGAAGACGCCGAATTCGTCAGAAACCATCTTTTAGACAACCAGTGGAATGTTGAGAGCTTTTCCGAAATCCAGTATGATGAGGATAAGGACAATTACAGGGTGGTTGAAGTGATTGACGATAAGGTCTATGTTCTTGCATCATTTGAAGATGAAAAGAGCATCAATCTGGATGAAGTCCATTGTGAATTTTTAAACAGGATAACCAAGCACAAATTGGGTCTTGCACAGTATCCGAGCCTTGATGAGCTGACAGACAGGATTCCCGAATTGGAAGAGAAGTTCAACACAAAGGCCAGGGATGATGTCTGGGACTTCAAAAACACTCAAAATCCATTGGACGATATCATTTTTACTCTCACCCCATTTCAAAAAAGCGTATATGATGCGGTTGACAACTCCACGGTTGAGGATATTGAAAAAGCGCTTGTAAGGTTCCGCTCAGGAAATTTCACACAGAAAATCCGGAAAAATCTCGACGAGCTTGAAAATCAGGGTCTAATCACAAAAAATCAAAATCATTATATTAAACAAAAACCAAAATAAGCATGTATTTGCAAGTCAAATACAAAAGTTCTTTTTTGGTTTGAACTTTTATAGGGGAGATTTTCCGACTCCCCTTTTAAAAATTATTCTCTGTCGCTTAACAGTTTGCCGCCAGCACCAATGTCATCCGGATTGAATCCGCTTACCAGCACTGTTATTGTTTCAACAGGCAAGCCATATGCGTCAGCCACTATTTCAGATACTTTTTCAACCATTTCTCGTTTTTTCTCAATACTTATTTCATTGTTTCCGGCAATTTGAATTACAGGCATAATATCACCAATCTAATATATTAACGATTTCCAATAAATATCTTATTGAAAGGATTTGATATTATGCTCGGTGAAGAGGAACTCATTAAACTGTTTCCGGACTTTGCTGATTTGGTTCAGCCGTCTGGAATTGACTTGGAATTGGACAAGATTTACGTTCAGAAAAGTGCAGGCTCACTGATTGACAATGAAAAGGTTTTGCCTGAAATTGAAGAGCTTGAAGGTGAAATCTATACATTAAAGCCTCATACGGCATATCTTGCAAGCATCAAAAGGAAAGTCAAAATTCCGAAAGGATATACAATGCTCTATCTGCCCCGCTCAACTCTCCTGAGGTCTTTCATATCAGTGCAGACTGCAGTGGGAGACCCCGGCTTTTACGGAACACTGATGTTCATGATTTATAATCATGGGGAATTTGAATATAGGATTAAATCCGGTGACAGGATTGCTCAGGCAGTCGTATTTCCAGTCAAGGGCTCCGGCGAGTACAACGGATCATACCAGGAAGTGGAAGAGTGAATGTTGCCGGCAAAATGGTTGAAATCCTTGAAGAGGAGGGAATTTTGGATGTTTTCGGAATTCCTGGTGAGCAGATAATGCCCCTTTATGAGGCAATGTCTAAAAGCGACATCAATCACATCCTCACAAGGCATGAGCAGGCAGCGGCCACTGCAGCCGACGGCTATGCAAGGGCAAGCGGAAAGATTGGTGTGTGCATCACAACCGCATCACCTGGTGCCCTCAACACCACAATGCCTTTGGCAACTGCATTTAAGGACAATGTGCCGATATTGGTATTGACTGGGGATAATGAGCTTAAATATCGGGGAAGCGACCAGTTTCAGACAACCCCTCAAGTTGAAATGTTTCGCCACATCACAAGAGCATCCTACAATCCATTGAACGGAACCGAAGCTATGTATATGCTGAGAGCTTCAATCTATGAACTTAAAAACTTCCCGAAAGGTCCGATTCATATAAACCTCCCAAAGGATGTCCTTCTTGAGGAGGATTTCGATGACTTTGACTTGTGTTATCTCTGTGAGGATGACATGTCCAATATGGCCAGGGCACAGGATCTGATTGACAGGGCCGAAAGGCCGCTTTTCATATTGGGGGCAGGGGCAATAAGCGAAGCTCAAAACATTGAGGAGATTGCAAATAAGTATCAAATCCCGGTTACAACCACATTTCATGGAAAAGGGACCGTTCCCGATGACAATCCTTTGAACCTTGGACTGTGCGGAATACGTGATACTGCAAGGGCAAAATATGCTTTGGAAAATTCGGACTGCATAATTGGATTGGGCATCAAGGCAAGCGAAAGGACATTGCAGGAAATTCCCGATAATTTCATTCATGTTAACATCAACAGGGATGTTCTGGTGGGGGATTATCCCATTCATGGAAAGGTATCCGATTTCATTGCCAAAGCAAAGTTCAAGCCGGTGGATTGGATGGATGAGCTTTTAGAGATTGATGGTGCATATCATATTGAAGGCCTTGACAGTGACTTGAAGCCGCAGGCTGCCATAAAAAGGATATTGGAAAGGTTTCCAAACAATATTATCGCTTCAGATGCAGGGTCCCACACCACATGGACCACACTTTTAAAGAAATCCCAAAAGCCAAGGCAATTGCTCTTTTCAGGTGCAATGGCGCCGATGGGCTATGGGCTTCCGGCTGCAATAGGTGCTGCCATAGCGACAGGAGAAAAGGTGGTTGTCATCAATGGCGATGGGGACTTTCAGATGAACCTTCAGGAGCTTGCAACACTTAAACAGCAGGATTTGGATGTTATCGTATTCATTTTAAACAATTCAGAGTTCGGAATCATAAGGCAATGGCAGGAATCATTTTATGATATGGACCCGTATCAGATTGAATTAAACAATCCTGATTTTGTAAAGCTTGCTTCAAGCTATGGCATTGATGGGGTAAGGGTTGACAATCTCGATGACCTGAATCTCATATTGGATAAGAATTTAACAGGGCCTCTTGTTATTGAGGTCATTGTTGAAAGGGAAGACATTCCTCTTCCACCTGCATGAATTTATTTACATATTCCTTAACAATTTCATGAATGTTGTCGGCTTTGCCTAGGGGTGCTAAGTAATATTCCCCATTTTCTTCATAAATTATTCCGACAGGTTCGATTTCGACAGATGTTACCTTGCCTTTGAATATAGTAGTGGTGGTTTTAAAGGCAAATGTAAGTCCATATGTGACCTTGAATTCATAAACGATGTCATATTCAAATTCAAAAAACTTTTCAATTGCATCTAAAATATCATCGCTCATCGAGAACACCTCTTATGAAAATCCGAACCTCTTTTTTTGAAATCAGTCTGAGTGTTGGAATTATAAGCTTTAGCGGGTAGATTTCAACTTCATTGATGCCGTATCCGTCAAAAACCGATCCGTTGAATGAGGGTTCAGCGCTTAATTGCAGCTTTTCATGCATGGGATTGACGGCTGCTAAAATTGCCCAGATAATGCCTATGTATTTTCCGGTATCTGCATAACTGTTTAAGCCAAAAATGAGGTGGTTTTTAATCTGCTTGATTTTAATGATGTCCAGTACGGATTTTAAAAAGATTTTAAAGTCATTAAAGCAAGGTTTAGCTAGGTTAAACAGTTTTTTAATGTCTCTTTGCTTTTTTTCTTCGTTTTCATCATTCTCGTCGTCGTCCTTGTCTTTTGATGGAAAATGACGGGAGTATATTTTGATTTTCTTAAAAATAAGTATTTTCAAACATCCTTTAATGTCGCTGCCTTTTTTTGTATATTCAAATGATATCCTAATTCCAATCAGGAGTAAAAAAATAATGAATAGGATGATTATTAGGATAATCATCAAAAGGATGTTTAACATGTAAAGGCCTATTTTTCTTCAATTTCTTCGGGGGTGCTGAATTCAGGTTCTATAAATTCGGATTCGTCGTAATATTCGTCTGGTTTTTGTGAATCCAAATAAGTTTTTATAAGGTCGCTTATGACCAATCCAATGTCGGATATTGCTTTGTTTGCTTCTGATCCTTTGGTTAAATTGAGTACGCGAATTCCTTCTGCATCGTTTCCTTTCTTAGGTATCACTACCATGGAAATCGGTTCGACTCCGACACCTCCTCCTGCTGCAGTGCTGTCGCCGTCGCTTCCAGTGAGGTTTTCTCCGGCTCCAAATCCTGCTCCCATTCTTACCACTGGAATTAGGATTTTATCTTCTGTTTCCATTTGTTCGCCAATTACATTGTCAACATTGACCAATTTGCGTAATTCTTCAACGGTTGTTTTAATATTATTTGACATAGTTTTCACATCCTATAGTTGTTATTACATTTTGTTTTTGTTTGTTAAATAAGTTTAGTTTTTAGTTGAATAATACTTTTTTTACATAGGAGACATATGTTTCAAGTGTAACTTTTTAGTTATAACTCGATTTTCGAGAGGTGCATTTCAAGTGTAACTTTTAACTTATAAGTTCTAATACACAAGGTATAGACATGCATTTCAAGTGTAACTTTTAACTTATAAGTTCTAATACACAAGATTTAGACATGCATTTCAAGTGTAACTTTTAACTTATAACTTATTAGAAAAATTCCTATGTAAAAAATATATTACTTATAACTTATCATGAAATTGGAAAAATGACTTATAAGTTATACTATGTTAAAAATATATTACATGAGGGGGAATAAAAAAAGAAAAAGAAGAATCATAAGTATGATTCTGCAATTGATGCAACACCTGCACCTGCATCGTCGGTTACGCCTAAGCCTTTCAAGGTCATGCCTATTGCTGCAAAGGTCTGGGTCAATTCCTTGTATGAGACGTTACCCATGTGTCCGATTCTGAAGATGTTTCCTTTCAGGTGGTCTTGGCCACCGGCAAGTTCAACACCGTACTTGTCACGGGTTGTGCCTCTGAAGTCAGCATCGGTAATTCCTTCAGGCATTTTTACGGCTGTTACTGTTGCAGATGAAACTGCTTCATCAGCAAATAACTCTAATCCTAATGCTTTAACTGCAGCTACGCTTGCTTTAGCTGCTTTGTGGTGACGTGCAACTCTGGCGTCAAGTCCTTCTTCCATGACCATTTTCAAAGCTTCATTCATTGCATAGGTAAGTGAAACTGATGGGGTGTATGGAGTTTCAGGAACAGCTTTGTCTCCGCTTTTACGTGCAGCTTTCAAGTCAAGATAGAAAGTATTGGTTTCGACTTTGTCAACAGCTGCCCATGCGTCGTCACTTAATGTGATTGCAGCCATGCCCGGCGGTGCAGCCAGACATTTTTGGGATCCGGTAAAACAGACATCGATTCCGAACTTTTCAACATTGACTTCGTCTCCTGCAAGGGAGGATACGGTATCGACGATGTATAATGCGTCATAGTTTTTCATGACCTTACCGATTTCATCGATTGGTGCAGCAACACCGGTTGAGGTTTCATTGTGTATTACAGTTACTGCTTTAATGTCTTCGTCTTCATCAAGTGCTTCAGCAATAAGTTTAGGGTCTACAGCGGTTCCCCATTCAACTGCCAATTCTTTGGCATCAATTCCATGGGTCTGGGAGATTTTCAAGAGACGTTCACCGAATTTTCCTCCGACGACGTTCAATATTTTTTCTCCAGGAGCCACTGTATTTGCGGGTTTGGAAAACTTTACTCATTAATTCAGTGGTTTCAGTTAAAATTTCTCCATATTTTGCTCCTCTGTGGTTTACAACAGCCTGTGACATTGCACTGAGTACTCTAGGGTGTACTGTTGTAGGTCCGGGAAGCATTAATAAGATATCATTCATTAAAATTTCCTCCAGTAAGTAGCTTTATAAGCTATTTATATCTTTAATTTTTATACTTATTAAATATTTTTGATATGATGATTATTCAAT
>CADBHR010000024.1 GCA_902794475.1 uncultured Methanobrevibacter sp.
CCTTTGCGGTGTGCACATTCCAAAGTCCTTGATTCTGAAATTGATGTTTTTCCTTATGAATTCCTCGTTGAGCTCATCCACCTTGTGCATCGCATGAAACATTGGGCAATATTTCATTTCGGATTCGCCAACTTCTGTTATTTCGCCGTTTTCGATTACTACGCGGACTTTTCCTAATGTTTCTATGACATGTCTATCTTCTACCATATGACCACCATTATGTATAATATTTAAAGCCCACTATAAAAAAGATAATGTTTGGAGAAAATTGAAAAAATCCTATATACTTTAACGAAGATAACTATTATTGATTAGTCAACATGAGGGATAAATTTGACTCAGAAAAGTGAAGCACAAAAAGGAAACATCACTCCCGAAATGGAGTGCGTAGCTCAAAATGAAAACATAGATGTGAACAAACTAGCTAAATTGATTGACAAGGGACTGGTTGTAATCCCTAAAAATGTCAAAGGCCATTCAAAACCCTGCGGAATTGGGGAAGGCCTTACAACCAAAGTAAATGCCAACATAGGTTCATCATCCAAGATTGATGATTTGGAACTGGAAATCAACAAGGCAAAACTGGCCCAGGAATATGGTGCAGATGCCCTGATGGATTTGTCAACAGGCTCTGACTTGAAGCTTTTCAGACAGAAGATAATGGAAGCCGTGGACCTGTGCATCGGTACCGTCCCGATTTATGAAGCCGGCGTCATTACATTAAATAAGAATAAGGAAATCATTGACATGGACCCTGACGACATATTCAAGGCCATCGAAAACCAGGCAAAGGAAGGGGTGGACTTCATGACCCTCCACTGCGGAATCACAAAGGACCTTGTCCAAAAGCTCAAGGCGGCCAACCGCATGATGGGAATAGTGAGCCGTGGAGGAACATTCATGGCATCATGGATCAACCACAACGACATGGAAAACCCTTTGTATGAGAATTACGATTACCTTCTGGAATTATCCTATGAATACGACATCACATTATCATTAGGCGACGGCTTGAGACCAGGATGTCTGGCTGATGCAAGCGATATCCCTCAAATTCAGGAACTGGTCAACCTGGGAGGCATGGTGAAAAGGGCACAGGACGCCAATGTGCAGGTTATGGTGGAAGGACCGGGCCACATGCCTTTAAACCAGATTAAGGCCAACATGGAAATCCAGAAGACAATATGTCATGGCGCTCCGTTTTATGTCCTCGGACCTTTGGTGACAGACCTTGCACCAGGCTATGACCACATTACCGGAGCAATCGGAGGAGCCATAGCCGCAACAGCAGGGGCAAGCTTTTTGTGCTACGTAACACCTGCAGAGCATTTATCCCTGCCAAGCCTTGAAGATGTGAAAGAAGGAGTTGTAGCATCCAAGATTGCTGCCGAAGCTGCAGATGTTGCAAAAGGCCTCCCACAAGCATGGGAACGCGAGAAGGCAATGGCAAAAGCACGAAGGGAATTTGACTGGGAGGCACAGTTTGACTTAGCCCTTGACAAGTCAAAGCCTAGAAAATACCGTGACAAATGCGAACTTGACGATGATGAAATGTGCGCCATGTGCGGAGAGTACTGCGCAGTCAAAATAGCTAAGGGAGATTTTTAGATGAAATATCAGGAACTTGTCAACGTCTATTCAAGTCTGGAAGCGACTACAAAAAGGCTTGAAAAGACAGACATCATTGCAAATTACCTGAAGACATTGGATTCAGACACAATAGAAAAAGTGGGACTTCTGATTTTAGGTACAGTATTTCCTGCATGGAGCTCAGAAGAAATCGGTATCGGCGGCAAACTTGTGGAAAGGGCAGTTGCAGAAGCCGTCGGAACAACACAGGCCGCCGTTGAGGATGCAGTTCGTGATGAGGGAGACATCGGCCTTGCATGTATAAAACTATATGCCAAAAAGTCCCAGATGACCTTCTTCTCACAGCCGCTCACAATAGACTTCGTATTCAACAGCCTGAGAAAATTATCCCAGATTTCAGGTTCAAGGTCCACAAATCGAAAGATTGCAGTTCTTCTGGAGCTGCTCTCACAGGCCAGTGCAACTGAAGCCAAATATCTGACCCGTACAATCACCGAAGAATTGAGAATCGGCGTTGGAGACGGAGTTGTCCGTGATGCAATTGCACAGGCATTCGACATCGACAAGGCAGTGGTTGAAAGGGCACAGATGCTTACAAATGACTTTTCAGTTGTTGCAAAAACAGCGAAAGAGGAAGGGGAAGATGGCCTTAAGAAACTGAATCTGACACCCGGAACTCCTGTCAAACCTATGCTGGCACAATTGGCGCCACCACTGGATGAAATCATTCCTGAAATGGGTAGGGCATTGTGCGATACAAAATATGATGGAATAAGACTGCAGGTTCACAGGAACGGCGATGAAATCAACATATTCACACGCAGACTGGAAAACATAACCAACGCATTGCCTGAAATCGTCGAGCTCTTCGATGAACACCTGCCTCATGAAGATTATATTGTAGAAGGGGAAGTCATTGCCACACGTGACGGCAAGCCCTTGCCTTTCCAGAATGTCCTTCACAGAGTCAGAAGAAAGCATAATGTGGAAGAGGCAATGGAAAACGTGCCGTTAAAATTATACCTGTTCGACGTGATGTATTATAAGGTTCCAATGATTGATGAACCTTTATATGTAAGAAGGAAAACCTTGGAAAGCATCGTTGACACATCAGTTGACGAGATGAACCTGAGCACCATGAAAGTGGGAACCCCGGAAAACATTGAGGACATTCAGAAACTCTTTGAATGGTCAATCAATGAGGGCCATGAAGGAATCATGATCAAGGACTGCTCCGAAGCATATATTCCAGGACTGAGAGGCAAGAAGATGCTCAAATATAAGGCGGAGCCCGAAACACTGGACATGGTTGTCATCGGCGGAACATACGGTATCGGCAAAAGGGGAGATTTCGTCGGATCATACCTTGTGGCACTTAGGGATGAGAACAATGACTTCAAAAGCATAGCACTGGTCGGAACAGGTCTTGACGATGCGACACTTGAATATCTCACAGGCAGAATGAAGGAGCTTGAGATTTCAACAAAGGGCCGTGAAATCATAGTCGAACCAAAAATAGTTCTGGAAATTGCATTTTCAGAAATCGTGGAATCCCCCGAATATGAAACAGGATACTCACTGAGATTCCCTGTCGTCAAAAATATCAGAAAGGATAAAAGCCCAATGGATGCGGATACCGTTGAAAGACTGATTTCCATGTATGAGACAGGAAATTAACTTTCGGGAAGCCCCTTAACATATCCGATTACATGTCTGGTCAAAGGATAGACAATGATTTCATAGACTGTCTTGACGATTGCCTGAACAAATATCATTGTAATCAGCGCATCCGCAGGCATGGTTCCAAAGAATGCTATTGTGATATAGAGCAGCGCGTCAATACCCTCACCGAAAAATGTTGAAACGATGCATCTTACAAAGAGCTTTTTCTCATCGACCTTTTTGAGATAAACCATTACCTTGGCATTGACCAGGCTTCCAACGATATATGCGATGAATCCCGCTATCAATAGCCTCCATGTTGAACCCAATACTGTGCTGAACGCCTCTGAATTCTTGAAGAATTCCGGTGCAGGCAGCCAGATTGTAATGGTAAAACAGATTACTGCAACCAGATTCATGAAAAATCCCAAAATAATTACCCTTCGAGCCTTTTCATAGCCATACACCTCAGCCAACAGGTCATTGATGATATATATTACCGGAAAGATTATGACCCCACAGGGCAGTACAAAAGAGAAAAAGGAGAATGTCTTGCCGGCAATTATATTCGACACAATCAGGCATGCCGTGAAGACACCCGTTATGATTGCATACAAGTCTGTCTTTGTCATATTTTCAAACATGATTATACTATATTTACACTATTAAATAAATTTAACAAGTCAAAATCCTATCGGGTATATTTATTTCAAAAGACAATCATGAAATCATGGAAATCACAGACGACAAACTATTGAAGATTGCACTCATAACTTCCCTTATTGGAATAATAGGACTGATCGCCTTTACTCCAACAATTGAAGTCAAGGAAGTGGACATCAAAGACATAAACCGTGGAATGATTGATGAAGAGGTAAGGGTTGACGGAGTAATCAGCGATGTTGCCCAGTCAAAGTCGAAGACCAGCTACTTTTTAACAATCAATGACGGAGAGGCACAGATACAGCTGATCATCTTTGAAAGCCAGGTTGCCGAGATACAGTCCAGAAACATTGACATTGAAGACTTCAAGGACCATAAGGTCGAAGTCGTCGGAACGGTCACCCAGTACAATTCCGAAATGGAACTGATTTTATCGAGCGGGGACAGCCTGAGGATGGTGAACTAACAATATCTTTTTATTTATTAAAAATCAAAAATAACATAGAACAAATTAAAAGGAATTTAAAATATGTCTGATAAAAAAAGATTATTTGGAACTTTTGGAGTTAGAAGAACCGCAAATGATGTCCTGACTCCTGAATTTGCATCAAGACTTGCAGCCTGTTACGGTACATTGGTTAAGGGAACCGTGGCTGTTGGCGGAGATACAAGGACTTCCACACTAATGCTAAAGCAGGCAGTCACAGCCGGCCTTTTGTCAAGCGGATGTGACGTGGTGGATTTGGGAATCCTGCCTACTCCAGGTGTCCAGTATGCAGTTCGCAAATATTATGACGGCGGAGTGATGATTACCGCTTCACATAATCCTCCACAATATAATGGACTTAAGTTTTTAGATAATGACGGAATCGGAATACCTGACGATATGGACCTTGAAATTGAAAGGCTATACTTTGACGCTGAACCTGACCGTGTGGGATTCCATGAAATCGGTCAGCTTTACCAAAATGACAAGGTCATCGACGAGTATGTTGATGAAGCCGTGTCCAAAGTGGATGTTGAAGCCATCCGCAAAGCCAACCTTAAGGTTGTTGTGGACTGTGGATCAGGTGCAGGCTGCTTTACAGCACCTTACCTAATCAGAAAGCTAGGATGTGACGTGACAACCCTGAACTCACAGCCGGACGGATTTTTCCCGGGACGTAACCCTGAACCGATTGAGGAAAACCTGCAGGAACTGATTCATGTCGTAAAGGAGCTCAATGCTGACATAGGCCTTGCTCATGACGGTGATGCCGACAGAACCATATGCATCGACGAGAAAGGCAACTTCGTTTTAGGCGACAAGACATTCACCCTCGTTGAAAAGCAGATGCTTAAGGAAAACAATGGCGGAATCATTGTCACAACCGTTGCAACCTCCCAGGCCATATATGATGTTGCCGAAGAGCATAACGGTGAAGTAATAGCTACTGCCGTTGGAGACCTGCTTGTTGCACGTAAACTAAAAGATGAAGATGGGCTCTTTGGTGGAGAGGAAAACGGCGGTTTGATTTTCCCTGACTTTGTCTATGGAAGGGATGCAGTCATGACCGTTGCAAAAATCCTTGAAATCGTTGCAAAAGAGAAAAAACCTTTATCAGAACTGGTGGCAGAGCTTCCGGTATATTATGCAAGCAAAACAAAGGTCGCATGTCCTGACGATGAAAAAGAATTCGTCATGTCCAGCATTGCACAAGAGATTCAAACAACCACTGATTTTAATCTTGATTTGACTGACGGCGTTAAAATCCTAAAAGACGATGGCTGGGTAATTATTAGACCTTCCGGAACCGAACCGATTTTCAGATGTTTTGCCGAGTCCGACTCACAGGAAAAAGCAGATGAAATGACCGAGTGGGGATTAGGTTTAATCGAGAAATACAAAAAATGATTAACCATTTCTCACCCAATTTTTCTTTTTATTTTACTTTAAATTTCGATTGATTAAATACTACTTTTTGATGATGATTTTAATTTAGTGATAGCTATCTTCAAGATAATGAACTTATTTGTAAAAAAATAGGAATAGTGAAGCGACAATCTACATGTGAATATCTAAAAGTATTCCAAACATTCCTCTTTGAGGAAAAACGCATCCTCATTGTCAGGGCTTCTAAGCAGAACCTTGTTGAAACTGTCAACGGCCTCTTCAAACTTGCCCAGTTCCATCAATACAACACCTTTATTGAGTAAAAAGTCAATATTATTCTTTTCAAGGTCAATTGCCCTGTTGAAGCATTCCAAAGCCTCATCAAATTTTCCCAAATCAATATATGCATTTCCCATCCTATTGATTGCAGAGGCATCAACCTCAGAATCATCCAGACAAACTTCAACCGCCTTGTCAAATGATTCAATAGCCTCTTCCAGCATACCCATGTCGCTTAAAAGGTTTCCACGTGAATTCCAAACCTCGGGGTTTTCCCCATCGATGACTATAAGCTTGTCATATACTCTCAGCGCATCATCATATCTTCCAAGCATCTCTAAAATAAATCCTCTCCAATACAGAACGATCGGACTGCTCGGGCGATAGTTATAAGCGATGTTGCTAACCTTCAACGCCTCATTTATATTTCCCGAATTCAAAAGGGCAATTGCCTTATTGTTTAGGATATAAATGTTGGCAGGCTCATACTCCAGAGCCTTGTCATAGCATTCAATTGCTTCAATGAACTTGCCAAGCCTGGAAAGGTTGTCCCCCTGCTTGTTGAGCAGATAGACATCGTGAGGGTCAAGCCTGAGAGCGGCCTCATAGCACATTGTCGACTTGTCGAACTTACCGCTGTCAAATAGGATATCAGCCCTTTTTGTAATCATGGCCTTTTCATCAATCTTGTCCCCTCTCCAATCATCAATGTGGATTTTTTCAAAATAGATTATCTGAAACTCGTCATCAGGATTGATTCTGCCACCATACATTTTTTTAAATTCCCTAAGCATGTCCTTAGAGTCCTTAAAACCCTCCTCTATAGCAAGCTCATCATTGTCCTTGATTTCAGAAAAGGGAATGCTTTCAACGCCCGTTACAAAAGCTTCAAAAATCTTCATTTTTTCCTTTGAAACAAGATTCCAATAACAGTATAACCTGTCTCCAACCTTAAGTGGTGTTTTCCATGCCTTACGTATAGTGCGGGTCTTTTTACCGGTAATCACATCAATATCATTGCTTGAAAATGATAAAATTGGCATCTAAACACTCCTTAAATTACCTGTTCTCCAAATTCGCCTGACTTTACCTTGACAATGCCGTTGAAATACGGCTTGATTTCACGGGCCAAATCAGCAAGGTCATGAGGGTTGGGAACCTCAACCTTCTCAAGAGCAGGATCCAAAACATTCTTATTTCTAAATTGCTGTATGGTATAAACTTCGGCCTCGATTTCATCAACAAGATTGATAATGTCCTTTTTAGTATGCAAAGTTGGAACATAAGTTGTTCTAATCTCCAAGTGAACACCTGCCTGGTTAATCAATTCCATAGATTTTTTAACCTGAAAACCTATGTTTGCTCCTGTTATCTTCCTGTATTTTGAAAATGTCGTTTTAACGTCAAGTGAAACATAGTCCAATAAACCCAAATCAAGGATCCTTTTGAGATTCTCCGGATAAATTCCACTTGTGTCCAATTTTGTCTTAAGGCCAATCTGGCGAACATATTTTAATATTTCAATTACTGCGTCTGTCTGAACTAATGGTTCTCCACCTGAAATCACAATAGCATCTAAAAAATCAGCTGATGAATCAATTTCCTGAGTTATTTCCTCAAATGATTTTTCAGTATTATCTTCCAGCAATTCCACATTATGACAGTACCTGCAGGCCAAAGGACACTTTGACATGAAAATAACCAGGCTCATGTTTCCATGGAATTCGACAGAAGATATTACGCTACCGCCTATATACATTAGCTTAAAACCTCTTTTAAAATTTCAATGAATTTCTTGTCTTCTTCAAGAGTACAAATACTTATTCTAATCCAATATTCATCCAAACCCTTAAAGGAAGTGCAGTCTCTGACAATTATTCCTTTTTTCATCAGTTCCAATGCCAGTTCACTGGCAGTAAATCCAGTGTCCTCAACACGAATCAGCATGAAGTTTGACTTGGACGGGAACACGTACAAACCGTCAATTTTTGACACCTCATCATAGAGGTATTGTCTTGACTCGATTCCTTTTCTGATTGAATCTGCTATGTATTGCTTATCTCTGAAGGTATTGAGAGCGGCTACGAATGATAATCTTGTAAGGGAAAATACTGGTTTGATTCTGTGCATGTATTCGATGATCTGCTCACATGCAAGCCCATAACCTATTCTCATACCTGCAAGACCCAATACTTTAGACATTGTACGTATGATGAAAATATTGTCAAATTCATTAATCAGGTCTTTATTTGTGACCTCTGAGTATTCGAAGTAAGCTTCATCTATAACAATCAGTACATCAGGATTTTTTGATGCGATATCCATCAATACTTCCTTATCTATTAAAGTTCCTGTAGGATTGTTCGGACTGCACAGGAAAATCATTTTGGTTTTGGGAGTGATTGCCTCATAAATCGATTCCACATCCAATTCATTTGCATCCAAATCCCATCTTGCGTAGACCGGAACTGCCCCGTACTGCTTCAATAAGTATTCATAATACATATATGAAGGCAAAGGAACTATAAACTCATCACCATTATCGATGAATGTTTTTGCAAGGACATCAATGACTTCATCTGCACCGTCTCCGCCGATAATGACCTGAGAGTCCTCCACTCCGGAATAATCTGCAATTTCAGATACCAGTTCATGCAACTGTGATTCCGGATATCTGTTGATTGATTTGATTTCATCGCGAATGGCCTCCATGGCCTTTGGAGACGGACCCCATGGATTTTCGTTTGAACCCAATTTAATGATGTCCTCCTTTTTGAGGTTAAAGTCAGCTGCGATTTCATCCTGGGACCTTCCCGGAACATATGAATCCATTTCTTCTACAATCTGTCTTGCTTTCATAGTTTAATCTTCCTTGTATTGTTTGGAAAGTTTTACGTAATTATTAGCATTATTTTGAATCATTTCAATTTGTTTAGGTGAAACCTCTTTAACTGCCTTTGCAGGAACTCCCAATATCAAACTTCCCTCTGGAAATTCCTTTCCTTCACTAACTACAGCTCCCGCTCCAACAATTGAGTTTTTAGAGATGTGTGCACCATTCAAGACTGTGGCATTCATTCCAATCAAGACATTATCATCAAGTTTGCATCCGTGTACCACTGCACCATGGCCCACTGAGACATTATCTCCGATTTCAACCGGAAAACCTTTGGTACAGTGAACAACACAGTTGTCCTGAACATTGGAATTGTTTCCAATGGTTATTGAATCTGTATCCCCCCTAAGGACAGCACCATGCCAAATTGACACATCTTCTCCCAATTCTACATCACCGATTACCTGCGCACCTGGGCATATTACAATAGAGTCTTTTTTATTTTCCATAATATCGCCGATTATTCATGTTTTTTATTCTTATCCTGTATAATATGATTCTGTTTTACCAACACTCTTGTATCGGAGGGTACATCATCATACAACAAAACCCCTGAACCTATAGTGGAATTGTATCCGACCTTAACACCTGGTGAAAAGCTTGAGTTGATTCCTGTCTTTACTGCATCACCAATGATGGATCCAAGTTTACGCCTTCCGCTGTCAATCATCTGATTTTTGATTTTTGTCTTGACTGAACGGTTGTCAAATCGCAGGTTTGCAATGTTTGTTCCCGCAGCGATATTGCAGTTTGAGCCGATGACTGAGTCTCCGACATAGCTCAGGTGACTGACATTGGTATTTTCCATGATGATTGAGTTTTTGATTTCAACAGCATTTCCCACATGAACGTGGTCTCCGAAATAGGAATTGCCCCTGATATAGGAATTAGGACCTATGTCACAGTGTTTACCGATGTAAACATTTCCTTCAATGTAGACTCCTGCCCGGATAATGCTTCCCTCATCCAAAAATATTTCACCATGGATATGAGCGCCTTCTTCAATTGTGCCCTTTATTTCTGTTGTAATCTGGCTGATCAGCTCTTCGTTTACCTCAATCAGCTCCCATGGCCTTCCAACATCAATCCAATCCTTATTGGTCTTGTGTCCGATTACCTTTTTGCCGTCTTCAATCTGCAATGAAACGGAATCGGTGATTTCATACTCTCCACGTTCGGAAATTTTTGTTTTTTCAATCTTATCAAAAATGTCCTTATTGAAGATGTAAATTCCAGCATTTACAAGGTTGCTTGGAGCCTCTTCCTTTTTAGGCTTTTCAACAATGTTTTTGATGTTGCCGTCTTCAATCTCAACAACTCCAAATGCAGAAGGGTTCTCCACTTCAGTCAAAAGCATCAATGTATCAGGTTTTGAATTTTCATATTCCTGAATAAACTCATTGATGATGTCATTATCCAGAATGATGTCTCCATTAAGGACAATCAGGCTATCCTCGATGAAGTCCTTACCATAACTGATTGCATTTGCAGTTCCCAGGAAGTCTTCCTGAGATTTGTATGATATGTTAACTCCAAAGTCACTACCATCACCGAAATACTCCCGAACCATCTCTTCCTTATATCTGACAATTAACAATATATCATTAATTCCATTATCTCTCAATGATTCAATGTTGTATTGAATGATAGGCTTTCCAGCGACTGGCAACATGGTTTTAGGCTTTGTAAGTGTTAATGGCCTCATTCTTGAACCTTCACCAGCACTTAAAATAATTGCTTTCACTTTTATTATCCCCTTAAAATTATCTAATAATATTATATGTTTAGTTCTTTTACTTATAAAAAAATTTTGGATAGACAAATGAAAATTATTAAATAATAGTTATAATAAACTAAAATCATATTAGCTATGCTAATAGCAAAAATTTTAGGAGATTAGAAAATGACTGTTTATGTTTGCTTACATTGTGAATACAGATTTGATACAGAAAAAGGCGACCCTGCTTACAACATTCCTGCTGGAAAAACTCCTGCAGACATGCCAGAAGATTGGGTTTGCCCAGAATGCGCAGCTTTAGGTATTGACGCATTTATCGCTGAAGAAGAATAGATACTTCTTCTTTCTTTTATTTTTTTACACCAACACCACAACCGATTAACATCGCATATGATTTAAAGTTTAAAACAGATATTAATCAAAAAAAAAGAAGTTTAGATGAAAAAAATCACCTATAAGTTTTCATTAATTATTTTTACACAGATTTCCTTTATCTCCTCTGCCCTTCCGGCATCACGAGACTCCAAGGTTATTCTAATATAATCTTCAGTTCCGGATGGCCTTACCAGCACCCAGCTGTCATCGGCAAATGTCAACCTTACACCATCAAGGGAGTTCACTTCAACAATATCATCGAAAGCATCCTTCAGGAGATCTTCCATATTTTCCATAACCTTGATTTTTGCCTCTTTTGAGCAGGTGATCTTCTCACGGATATTCGGGTATTGAGGGATTTGAGCAAGCAACTCAGATAGCTTTCCCTCCCTTGAGACGATTTCAGCCATTCTCAAACCTGAAAGAATTCCGTCCGGACACATGCAGAAGTCAGGGTGCAGCCATGTTCCTGAAGGCTCTCCGCCGAATGCGGCATTTTTCTCAATGATTACTTCAGCCACATTAACATCCCCAACAGGAGTTCTCAAGACCTCACCTTTTACGGATTCGTCCATGCACAGTCCGGCATCAACGGTGGTTACTATATCTCCTTCAAATTCCTTTGAAATCAAAGCCAAAAGGGAATCGAAGGGTGAAATATTACCCTTTTCATCAACTGTTATCATCCTGTCGGCATCGCCGTCATGAGCTATTCCAAGGTCTGCACCAATGGCAACGACGGTTTTCATCAATGTCTGCAGGTTTTCGGCATTCGGTTCTGGGTTGCGTCCGGGGAAAAATCCGTCAGGCTGTGAGTTCAGGGTTGTCACTTCGCATCCTGCCTTTCTAAATACTAAAGGTGATATTTCGCTTCCGGCTCCGGATGCACAGTCAACTACAACCTTAAGGCCCTCTTTGATGTCAACCATGTCGACCAAATCATCAATGTACTGGCCTTTGATTTCCTCATTAACACTCAATTTACCGATGCTGTCCCAACTTACTGAAATGTAATCCTTGTTAGCATATATCTCTTCGATTTTACGTTCCTGAGCTTGGGTATATGCCATTCCATTCTTATTCCATAGCTTTATTCCGTTATATTGTGAAGGATTGTGTGATGCGGTAAGCATTATTCCCGCATCTGCGCCTAGTTTTTCGGTAGCATATCCAACCAATGGTGTCGGAACCATTCCTATCTTAATGACATCAACTCCGCTTTCCAAAAGTCCAGCACATATTGCCTGGTCAAGCATCTGATTTGTTGTACGGGTGTCGTAACCTATTACAACCGTACCCTCATTTCCCAGGTAATACGCCAATGATTTTCCTACATTCAATGCCAGTTCGCATGTTACCTCTGAGCCTATTAGGCCCCTGATTCCTGATGTTCCGAATAGTTTTTTTGCCACCATCCTATCACCTATGCTCCGAATTTGTGAGCGTAATTCATTAAATCCATCATGATGTTCATCACGTCAGAGCCTCTGATTCTGTTCAATCCCCCTTTGGCGCATGCCCTTTCGGAGAATTCGGTAACATCATCAGTTCTTACTTCAGGACCTCTGATAATTACAGGTACTGGGTCTCCTGAATGGTTCATAACGGAAATCGGGGTTGAGTGGTCAGCTGTCAGGTATATGTAGACGTCCTCAAGTTTGATCAGTTCGCTCATGACAACCTCATCCACTTTCTCTATGAATTCCTTTTTCTCCTTGGTTTGGCCGTCGTGGCCTGCCTCATCTGCACCGTCAATGTTTATCAGGAAAAAGTCATGGTCTGAGTTTTTGACCTGGTCAATGATTGTATCACGAATATTATCTAGATTGGTGTCGATTCCTCCGGTAACGTCATCCATTTCAATGATGTCCATTCCCGCAAATCTTCCGATTCCCATAATCAAACCGGTTTCGGCAATGCATGCTGAGTTGACTTCATATTTCTCATTCAATGAGTCAACAACCGGAACTTCTCCTGCCCCACGAGGTATGACTATGTTTGCCGGAGGTTTGCCTTCTTCAATTCTTTTCAGGTTAACGGGATGGTCCTTAACCATTTCATATGTTTTTACAACCAATTTGTTTAAAATGTCTGCGGTTTTGGCAGCTTCAGGTGTGTCGTCCAATGCCTTAACCTCTTTCGGCCTGTTGCCTTCCACCTTAGGGTCTGCATCGCTTACCTTATCTGAAAGCCCTTCGCCCCTAAGAACCAGCACTGCCCTGTGGCCGGTTGATTCCTTGAATATGATTTTAACATCAGGATAGTCTTCAAGAACCATCTTGTTCAATTCATCCACAATCTCTTTGGTTCCTTCCTTGATTCTTCCGGCACGCCTATCTGTTACGATTAAATCCTCATCGGCAGTTGAAAAATTGCATCTGAATGCAATGTCGCCAGGTAAAACTTCCACACCTACACCGTTAGCTTCAAAGGGACCTCTTCCTGTGTATACCTCATAAGGGTCATATCCCAATATAGACAAGTGTGCGGTGTCACTTCCAGGAATGATTCCCGGAGCAATTGAATCCATAATGCCAGTAATTCCTTCAGCTGCCATCTTATCCATGTTTGGAGTGTGTGCAGCCTCAAGAGGAGTTTTATTTCCCAGTTCTTTAATTGGACGGTCACCCATACCATCCATAATCAATATAATACCTTTCATTAAATATCACCTAATAATACATTCAATAATAACTATTGACTTTGATAGTTAAATAATTTGTTTAAAAAAAAAGTTTAGATAAGTAAGATTCCAACTATTGCACCGACAATTGTGGCCAACAAATTAACGTGCTCGTTTGTTATCAGACCACGATTCTCAAATAAAGCGCCCAGAATACTGTCAGTAAAGCAGCCGACAAAACCTGAGATAACTGAAACTGTGATTGCAGGCAACGGACTTGGAACGATACCAAGCAGATATGCAACTATACCTATTATGGCGGCTCCGACAATACCGACGACTGTTCCCAAAACTGAAACCGCACCGTTGGTTCCCGGATCCACACTCTGAAAAGTAGTAATCAATCTAGGATGAGGATCCAATACGCCGATTTCTGAACCCAATGTATCGGCGGTTGCTGTTGCAATCGCACCTATGAAACCTCCGACAAATGGCAGGTAATATCCTCCGAAGGCAGCCATGAAACAGGCAACAACCCCATTTGATATAACGTTTTTGGATGTTCTTCTTCCTTCAAACTGGCCAAGGGACCTTTTGTATTTCTTTGAATATTTTGTGGCCAGAAGGGACATGACAAGGAACAGAACGATTAGAAGCAACCAATTGACTCCCGCCGAGAAGATGATTACAATCCCCATTATAATCATGACTGCTGAGCCGAATAAATCCAATGATTTTCTGTAATATGTAATGAATCCCAAAATAAATAAGAGAAGTACATAAATCCAATTCACCATCACTGCCTCAACCATAATATCACAATTCTTTATTTAATAATGTATGTTCAAAACTTATATAAATAGATTTATCGATGATTTTACTTGACTCTTTCAAAAACTTTGTTGATTTAAAATTTTTTGATTAAAGTTAGTTATGAACTTTTAATCCTGTTTAAAAACAGTTAAATTTAATAAGAAATTGG
>CADBHR010000025.1 GCA_902794475.1 uncultured Methanobrevibacter sp.
TAAAAAACTAAAATTTGTAATAATATAAGGTGATATAATGAGCGGACAAAATGTTCAAAGACCACTTGACGCATTAGGAAAATCTGTGGATGCTCCTGTTTTATTAAAACTCAAAGGAGATCGTGAATTTAGAGGTATACTTAAGAGCTTTGATTTACACATGAATTTGGTTCTTAATGATGCAGAAGAGTTACAAGACGGAGAAGTAACAAGAAAACTCGGTGTTGTGCTCATTAGAGGAGACAATATTGTTTATATTTCACCATAAGTATTATTCAATACTTTTCTAGATTATATTTTTACGATAGCTTAAGGAGGTGTATCAATGTCAAAGGGAACTCCATCAATGGGTAAAAAGAATAAAAAGACCCATATCAGATGTAGAAGATGTGGTAAAAACACTTACCATATACGTAAAAAAGTCTGTGCTTCTTGTGGATTTGGTAGATCCAGCAAATTAAGGAGATACAGCTGGCAAAATAAAAAACCAACTACTAGACAAAGATTAGTATAAGTTGGTTGAATTTTTGAAGATTATTTTAATAATCTTCTTCAAAATACTTTTTTTAATTGAACACTTAATTTAATGAAACTTTTTTCAGATAACTTTATAAACTATTTTTGATTAATTTAGTTCTAAGCAAATGAAATGTTTTTTAGGAGGTCAAAAAATGGCTGATTTAAATGATATTGCTCGTGAACAGGATGTAGATTTAGAAAACTGTGTCGTTTTTGTAAGAGGTAACGATGATATATTGGCTGTTGACATTTCCAATGCTGGAATTAGGCAAAGAAGTGATGATACAATGGGATTCACTTTTTCAATTGCTCCAAAACAGGCATTGGCACTCGAAGAGTTTTTCAATAAGTTTGCAACAGGCGAAAAATTCTATTTTGATATTTCACAAACAGGCTACAGACCTGTTTACTACAGAGGTCTGTCTCCAATGACCAAAGAGGTCAGCAAGGAATATGATCCTAAGTTCAACATTACATTATTTGCCCAAAAGGCAATCGTTGAGCCTGAAGATTCATATTTCGCACCGACTTGCGAGTGTTGTGAGTTTTGCCATATAGATTAGGTGTTGGATTTTCATTAATCCATCCCAACAACTTTTTTTCATCATCGACAATAATTTAATATAATTCATTTGACAAATGTCTTAATGATTATTATGGCTTATGAAATTAAAAACAAAAAAAACATATCAACAATTGGAGTGCATGCTGGCCAGGAAGAGGTGGATGAAACCGGGTCAAGGGTAACTCCAATCTATCAGACCACATCTTATGTATTTGATTCACCCGAACAGGCTGCAAACAGATTTGCACTTAAGGAAGGGGGAAATATCTATACAAGATTGACAAACCCTACAACAGAAGCATTCGAAAAGAGGATGGCTGCCATTGAAGGCGGAACCGCTGCTTATGCGACAGCTTCCGGAATGTCTGCTATTTTTTATGCAATCATTAACCTGACACAGGTGGGGGACAATATCGTTTCTGCAGATAACCTGTACGGCGGAACCTATGAGCTTTTTGAAAATACTCTTGAGGAATTGGGCAGAAGCGTGACATTCGTTGACTCACAGTCTCCCGAATTGTTTGAAGAGGCTATAAACGATAAGACAAAAGCTATTTATGTCGAATCAATCGGAAATCCGAAATTGGACATTCCCGATTTTGACAGGCTGGCAGAAATTGCACATTCACATGGTATCCCATTGATAGCGGACAATACCGTTGGTATCGGATCTGTCCGTCCGTTTGACCATGGTGCAGACATCATTGCCAGCTCCGCTACAAAATACATTGGAGGCCACGGTACTACCCTTGGCGGAATCATAATTGAAAAGGGTGACTTTGACTGGATGAATGGAAAGTTCCCGACATTATCCGAACCTGATGCAACATATAATGGCCTTGTTTTTGCCGAAACCTTTAAGGGAGCCGCATTCACAACAAGAATAAGGGCAGTTGTCGGAAGGGACACTGGTGCCGTTCCATCTCCATTCGGATCATTTCTATTGCTGCAGGGTTTAGAAACTCTTGGATTAAGGATTGAAAGACATGCTTCAAATGCAATGGCTGTTGCACAGCATCTTGAAGCCCATCCTAAGGTTGCCTGGGTAACATATTCTGGTTTGGAGAGTTCACCAAACCATGAGGTCGCAAAGAAATATGCTGAAAAGGGTTACGGAGGAATAGTTTCATTCGGACTTAAGGCAGGCTATGACGGTGCATTGAAATTCATTGAAAGCGTTGAACTGCTGTCATTTTTAGCAAATATCGGTGATGCAAAATCATTGGTTGTCCATCCTGCTTCAACCACTCATTCTCAATTGTCTGAAGAGCAGCAACTCTCCACTGGCGTTACTCCTGATTTGATTAGGTTTTCAGTTGGTATTGAGGACATTGAGGATATTCTGGCTGATGTCGACCAGGCATTGGATAAGGTTTAGTATAAGAAGTTTTTTTTCAAAACTTCTTTTTTTTCTTGAAAGCTTTTTATTTATTTTGCTTAAATAGGTCTGTTATGCATATATTAATGTAGGAGGGTGAAATTATTTTAACTAGAAAATTTCTTTTTATATTGATTCTTATGATATTTGCAATCGGAACTGTTTCATGCGTTAATGCTGAGAATTTAGATAATGCCACTCTTGCTGATTGCGGACAGGAAGTTATGACAGCTGATTTGCATGATAATATCGGCTCTGTTGGTGTAGATTGTGACTCTGTGGAAGAAATCGGTTCACAAAAGTCTATTGAATCTGCAGTATCAACAATCTCTGCGGAAAATAAGAATCTAATTCCTGCAGAAATTAAGATTTCTCAGTCAGGGTCATATTACGGCGAAAAAACATTGAAAGTTAAAGTCATTGATAAAAACAAAACTGCACTGTATCCAATTCCTGTAAGTCTCAAGTTTTCAAATGGGAAAACAGCAACCGTCATTACAAAATCAAATGGTGTGGCAACTTATAAGTTTCCATTCAATCCCGGAAAATATGGTGTTGTTGCAAAGATCGATTCTAATGTCTTGAAGGCAAATAATGTCAAATTGAAGAATATTAAGATTAAGAATGCACCTGCAGTAATAATCCTGAAGAAGCTTTCAACATCTTTCAGGGCCAAGAAATATTTCCAGATTAAGGTTGTAAATTCAAAAACCAAGAATGGTATAGGTGGTGTCAAATTACTTGCGAAGGTGTATAGCAATGGCAAGTTTAAAAGGATACGTCTCACAACTGATTTGAAAGGAATTGCAAAATTCAGCACTGCCGGTCTGGATGTCGGTTTGCATAATGTTAAAATACGTGAAATCTCTAAAGGTGTCACTGCAAAAGCCAAAACCAGCAAAATCCTGGTCAAAAAAGCACCTACAACCTTTTTGGATGAAGTTGGTGCAGTTTATATTAAAAAAGGTGGGCAGTACTACATTACAGTTTTCAACAAGAACACTGAAAAACCGATAAAAGGTGCCAGGCTCACTGTTAAAATCTATGATGATAAAAAAGTACACAAGTATGTAGTTAAAACAGGTAAGTATGATGCCCAGATAGACTTGAGCCATTTGGGATTGGGCATATATAAGGTTGTAGTGAAATTTGACGGCAATTCAAGGTATAAGAAATCTACAGGCCGTGACTATATTGATGTAATCAGAAGTTCCGGGAATGTGCTTTTTTAACAGTATTTTGTTTTTAAATCAAAATTGGCATTCTGGAAATGTTGACTCATTTCCAGCAATCTATTTTTTTTCTTTTCATTGAATGTAAAAATTGCCTTTTGTGGCACCTGTCCAATGGGAAGATATTTTTTGTAGTTTGAACATAGTGGTAATTGATAGTTCCAGGTGTGATTTTATGGGTATACTTGATAAGATTTTTAAACCAAAATGGCAGCATAACGATTCTGCTGTGCGACTCGATGCGGTTAAAAAGTTGGATGACCAGGAAAAATTATTTGAAGTTGCTTTAAATGATCCTGATGAAAATATTCGTCTTGTTGCCGTTGAACGCATTAGAAGTGATGCTATATTAATGGATATTGTGGATAACAGTAATGATGTTGATGTTCGCCTGGCCGCTGTAGAGCGCATCAATGATGATGATATTTTAAAGGGCATTGCTAAAAATCATTCGGATGAGGATATTTCCAACAGGGCATTGGACAGCATTACTGATGGGGAAGTGTTGGCTGAAATTGCAGTGACCGATGAGTCTTCACATAATCGAATAAAATCAGTGAAGCGCATGAGTGATGAGAATCTATTGACTGAAATTGCCCAAAGTGATGATAATGCTTCTGTGCGTCTTGAAGCTGTAAAAGGAATAAATGATGAGGAGTTGCTTGAAGACATTGCCCTGAATGATAATAATGCAGGCGTTCGTCTGGAAGCTGTCAATGCAATAGCCAATGAAGCGGTTCTGTGTGAGATTTCAAAAAATGATAAAAATGAAACTGTTAGGATGGAAGCATTTAAAAAGGTCAATGAAATGGATCTGATTGTGGATATTGTAAAGAATGCTTGGGACTATCTGATTCGTCTAAAAGCAGTTGAAAAAATCCATGATGAGGATGTGCTGATGGATATTGTGGAAAATGATGAGGATTCATGGGTTCGTCTTGAAGCTATTAAATCCGTTTGTGATGAGAATTTCCTGGCGGGTGTTGCAAAACATGATGATGATACATTGGTCCGTGAACAGGCCATTGCAGGTATTGGTAGCGAAAATCTGCTGGCGGACATTGCAAAAGAGGCTGAAGATTCATGGGTTCGTCTTGAAGCCATCAAGGGTGTTAATGATGAGGGTCTGTTGGCTGATATTGCACTCTATGCCGTTGATTCATGGGTTCGCCTTGAAGCCATTAAGAAATTGGATGATGAAAGCGTCATGATTGAAGCTGTAAAAACCGATAAGGACATATGGGTTCGCCGTGAAGCTGTCAAGGGCATAACAGATGAAGTGTTGCTGGATGATCTTGCCCAAAATGACAGAAGCTATTTTGTTCGCCTTGAGGCTGTAAAGAAAATTGATGATGAAATAATTTTGGAAGACATAGCTAAAAACGATGAAAACTTTCATGTGCGCCTTGAAGCTGAAAAAAGGATTGCCGATGAGGATTTGCTCACTGATTTGGCAACAGATGCAGATGATTCATGGATACGTCAGGACGCTGTCAGCGGTGTTAATGATGAAAAAATCCTAATTGATATCATTAAAAAAGACAAGGATGCTTGGGTTCGCCTGGATGCAATCAAAAAGGTCAATGATGAGGAAGTCATAGAATATGTTGCAAAAAATGATAAGAATTATTATGTTCGACTTGAAGCCATAAAGCGTGTGGACAATCAGGAATTGTTGGCCGACATAGCGGAAAATGATGGTCATCCATGGGTTCGCCGTGAAGCCGTAAAGAAAATATCCGATAGTGATGTCCGAGAAAGGATAGAATCTGAATTGGACAGCAAGGATGTTGATGAGGCAAGCAAAAACGAATTTTACAGAAAGGTCACGGACTATAATTTAAGCGAGTTTGAGCGTGAGGAGTACCTTGATGAGATACGGGATGAAAAGGTATTGAGAATGCTTGCACAGGACAGGTCATTATATGAGCTGAGGGTAAAAGCCATTGAAAAGATAAGCAATCAGGAATTTTTAAAGGAACTTTATAATAACACTCCTGAGGGACATGTCAGAAGAGCTATTGTAGATAGGATAACTGATAAGGAGTTCTTGCGCTTTATTTACAATAATGACCCTGAAATCAGCATTTCCCAACAGGCATTGGATTTGTTGGGGGATGATTTCTGATATTTAAATAAATTTTCCCATTTTCATTCATTTGTAAAGCTTTTTATTTATCCAATTTATAAATGTAAATAATAATACAATTAATCAGGGAGGATGATTTAATGTTTAACAAAAATATATTGTTTGCATTGTTTTTATTGACATTGGTTTTTGCCGCAATTTCAACGGTCAATGCTCAGGATTTAAATGGCACGGATGAGGTTATGGCAAATGACATTGATGAAAACATTGCCCTTGAAAAGAATAAATTGTCTCAGGAAGATACTGATGTAATTGCAAATGATGCGAAGGAGGTTATCTCCATTGAAGAGAGCATGTTATCATCTGAAGATGGGCTGATTTCTCAACAGAATTCCGATGTATTGTCTGCAGGCACAAAGTCATTTTCCGATTTATATAAGCTGATCAATTCAAATAAAGGTAAGCACATTTACCTGAAGTATGATTATAAATATAATCCAAAAACTGATTCTAAATTTAAATTGGGCGTTCCAGTTTCAAAAGCGGTCACCATTCATGGAAACGGCCATACATTGGACGGCAACCATAAAGCAAGAATATTTTTGGTTTCCAATGATGATGTAGTGTTTAGAAATATTAATTTTATAAATGCTAAGGTCAATTATTATGGTGAAAGTGGAGATAAATACTACACTTTAAAATATGAGAATGGCGGAGCGATATTGGGATATTCAACCTGCATAAACTGCAAATTCATCAACAATTATGCAACAAATGCCGGTGCAATGCATAACGGAACCGCAATAGGATGCACCTTCATAAACAACACTGCATCATTTTGGGGCGGGGCAATGTATTATGGCTCCGTTTACAACTGTAAATTCATAGGTAACAGGGCAGATTATGGAGGAGCGTTATGGTATTGTTTTGCCTGCAAAAACTGTTACTTTAAAGATAATTTTGCAAGTCTGACCGGTGGTGCCGTAAATACCGCACCTGCAATCAACTGCAAATTCATAAACAACTATGCAATGTACGGAGGTGCATTGTACGAGGGGTCTGCCTTGGATTGTGTATTTAAAGGAAACACTGCCGATTGGGGAGGTGCAGTTTATGGAGCAAAGGTAAGCAGCTCCAAATTTACAGGAAATGTTGCAGATCGATATGGTGGAGCAATATTCAAAGGTGCCGCCATCAAATGCACATTCAAGAACAACAAGGCCACAAAAGGGGGCAAAAATGTTTACAAGACAAAAACAAAACTGTCCACAGCAATCAGCAAAAAATCCAAAAAGGTCAAAAGGGCTAAAAGGGTTGCAATCGCCATTTTGAAGGATTCCGCAAAAGGAAAAGTCAAAAATGTTAAGGTTTTCGTTAAAATCAACGGCAAAACCCTTAAGGTCAAAACAAATAAGAAAGGTGAAATCAAGATTTCCACTAAAAAGCTGTCCCTAAAAAAGTATAAGGTCAAAATCAAGTTCAAGGGAAACAAGTACTATAAAAAATCAGCAAAGACTTTTGCAATAAAAATTAAATGAGGGGGTTATGTTGAAAATTAAAAGATTTATGCTGGTCGGCATGATTGTGCTGGCCATTTTAATGATTGGCGCTGTAAGCGCATCTGATAATGTCACCTCTGATGATGCTGTTGCTGTTGAAAGCAATTCGGATGATGCATTGGGTGATGGAGTATACTATGATAATGATTTTTATGTGACAGCTAAGGAAGACTACTCTCAGGACAAGCCTGATTGGGATTCCAATGATATCGTTTACATTTCATCATATTCACAGAAAAACGGTACTTTCAAGGTATATGTGGATGACAGTGAAAAGAAAAGCTATGATATTACCGATGGTCATTTTGCCGTTGAAGATGGATACAACAGATATTACCAATATGTTTATCCCAATGACATAGGAATTGTGGATTGCGGAAAATACGCTATCAAGGTCAAGTTCAATGACACCACTCTGGTTGACACTCTTGTCAATGTGGCTGAAAAGGAGGACTTTGACATCTGGCTTCAAAACCCGTATTACTGTGAAGAGGATTACTGGGACTATCCGGGTTTCATCGTAATCGATTCAAATCACCAGAATACAGGAACATTGGAGATATTGGTCAATGGAACTTGCAAAATCAGCTATAATGTTGTCAGCGGTAATTTCACTCCCGAAGTTGCCGATTGCAGAAACACATCAAGATATGTTGCAGCATCTGATCTGTTTAACGGATATGGCATATACAGGATTCAAATCAACTTCACAGAAAACGGTTCAACCAGATCGCTAAGGGACGAGACCGTTACAGTGGCGGAATTCGAGCCTACAACAGACCCTAAACTCGAGGTTTATCTGAACTTTCCGGTTCTGCATTTGCTTGATGATAATATGGCCTACATTTACCTGCCTCGTGAAGCGACAGGTAAATTGACTGTAACCTATAATAATGTGAAAGATGAGGCAATATCTTATTCTAAAGGCCGTGGTACATATGGTATTCCTGCATGGAATTTGAACCATCTCGGTGAAAACACACTTACATTCAAATATGTTGGAAATGATTTCGGAACTCTGCAGACAACCGTAACATGCACTGTCGTTCCATCCATAACCTCTCCAAGCTATGTGAGCGTTGGCGAGAAATTTGAAATTTCCATGATTACTCATGACTGGGTTAACGGCGATTTCAATGTTTATGATTACAACTCAGGCAAAAAGGGCAAGCTTCTTGCTTCAGGAACAATAAGCGGAGGAAAGTCCAGCGTTAAATTGTCAAGCAGTGCTGTCGGATTGAATAGATTCTATCTTGAATTCGCTTATCCTGGAGGATATTATCCTTTAATTCAAGAGCTTCATGTAGTTGAAAACAGCGAAAATATCACAGTGAGCGTTCCAAGTGAAGTAAATGTGGGATCGGATGTTGTCGTCAACATCACCGCTCCGGCTACATCTATCAACTTTGCATACATTACAGTTGATGGAGTTAACTATGGATTTTTCAGTATGGAAAACGGTTCAGTTGTTGAAACTTTCTCAGGACTCGCAAAAGGTTATCATACAATTTCAGTCCAGTATAATGACGGATATTACACCGATGGAAAACTGATTGGTGATGTGTATTCAAACACATTCACAGTCAGTGTAGGATTGCAAAGCAACATTGTTGCATCTCCGGTCAATACGGTTTATAATGTTGCTAAAAACCTTGTAGTCACACTTAAAGATTCAAAAAACGCTGCTTTATCAGGTAAAACAATTACAGTCAAATTGAATGGTGTCACATATACCAGAACAACCAACAGTAATGGTCAGGCTGTAATTTCAGTTAACTTGCCTGCGAAAACATACACTGCAGCAATCAGCTTTGCAGGTGATGATATTTACCTTGCATCAAGCAAAAATGTCAATGTGGTTGTTGTAAAAGCTACACCTAAAATAACTGCCAAAGCAAAAACATTCAAGCTTAAAACAAAAACCAAAAAGTTCACTGCAGTTTTAAAGGATAATAAGGGCAGAGCGATGAAGAAAGTTAAACTTACCTTGAAGGTCAAGGGCAAAACATACAAGGCCACAACAAACACCAAAGGTAAGGCAACCTTCAAAATAACCAAACTGAATAAGAAAGGAAGCTATAAGGCTAAAATTACCTTTAATGCAAACTCAAATTACAAATCTGCATCCAAAACAGTTAAAATCAAAGTTAAATAGGGAGTTCATCTCCTTATATTTTTTTCTTTTTTTCCGCTAAGTTCGTATCTTTCAATTATAATTTTTTTAGGCGCTGGCTTAAAGTTTCGGCTTTAATTATTTTAAATACTCAAATCAACAAAGTAATTATTGATATGGGGGATTGATATGGTCGGCAAATACCTTGAGGATTTTGAAAAGTTAAACGCAACAACCGAAAGCATTTATCATTTGGGTGAGTTTAATGTCCTTATAGTTTTGAATGACGGAACCAACCTGACTGACTGGAATGAGGTTGATGACAGATTGGATGTTCTGTTTGTAAGTGAAGATCTCTCAAATATGATTAGTCTAAAAGAAAGATATGCTGATTTGAATAATTTAAAGGCTGCTGTACTTTCAAATATTACAGATAAGGTCACTTCGATGGAAGCCATGTTTAAGAACTGTTTCAGATTGGCTGATGTCATATCAATCAATTGCGATACTTCAAATGTAGTCAAAATGAATGAACTGTTTTTGGAATGCAATAACTTAAGCGATATTTCATTTTTAAGAAATTGGGATGTTTCGGGTGTGGAGGACATGTCCTCAATGTTTGATGTCTGCTTTTCCCTGGGGGATATTTCCCCATTGGAAGAATGGAACGTTTCCAGTTTGAAGAACGCTTCGGCAATGTTTAATGACTGCCATACTTTGGAGGATATTGCTGCCTTTAAAAATTGGGATGTTTCAGGGCTTTTAAACATCAAATCAATGTTTGGGGCCTGCAATTATCTTAAAGACTTGTCCTGCCTCTCCAATTGGGATGTTTCAAATGTATGCAATATGGAATCCCTATTTGAAGGATGCGATTATTTGGATGATATTTCGCCTTTGGCCGACTGGGATGTGGGCAATGTGAAAAAAATGGATTGTATCTTCAAGGACACCAATGTTAGAGATGCAAGATGTCTGAATGGGTGGAATGTGAAAATCACAGATAAAAGTGATATTTTCAGGGATTGTGAGATTTCAAAGAAACCACAATGGGTTCTGTGAAAATAAACTTATATCATTTAAGACAAATCATTTAACTGATGAAATCTCTTGAAAAAACATTAAAATCCGTTAGTGAAAATCCTCTATATATTTTTCGGCTGACCATTCAGGGAGTTATGGTGGGCATATTTGCAGGATTGATGGTTTGCTTATACAGATTCCTTCTTGCAGGTTCTGAAAGTGTTTTAAGGGATTACTTAAGCATAATACATGGGAATGTATTGTATATAATTTTATTTTTCATTGCCTTGGCTCTAATGGGTCTTTTAATTGACTGGCTGACCAAATGGGAGGCTGACTCTTCGGGAAGTGGAATACCTCAAATTTATGCGGAGGTAAAGGGACATATGGAAGCTAATTGGGCAAAGGTGCTTTTCTCAAAGATTGTTGCCGGGGTCCTGACAGCTCTTGGCGGTCTGTCCCTCGGTCCTGAAGGTCCGTCAGTCCAGATTGGAGGTATGGCCGGAAAAGGTATTGCAAAATTGTTTAAGGGGTCAAAAACAGATGAGCTGAGACTGATTCTTGTCGGTTCTGCAGTTGGTATTACTGCGGCCTTCAATGCACCTCTTGCAGGTGTGATATTTGTCTTTGAAGAGATAAATCATGGATTTGACAAGACTCTTATTTTCATTGCACTGGTATCTGCTATCGTATCGGATTTCATATCAAAAATGATTTTTGGTCAGGCTACAATATTGTCGTTTCCAATAATTGATGTTCCTCTTGAATCCTATTGGATTTTAGTTGTCTTAGGCCTGTTCATTGGTATTTTGGGTTATGTTTACAATGTCGGCATGATTAAATCAAGCGATATCGTTGCAAATTTAAGGATTCCGTCCTGGCTTAAGTTTGTATTGGTATTCATGGTATCTGGTGTTGTGGCACTGACAATTCCTGAAATCAGTGATGGAGGACACTTCATGATGGACATGCTTGACATGGCAATTCCTTCACTGGGCGTTTTGGTGTTATTGCTTGTCTTGAAGTATCTGTTTTCAATGTTTTCATTCTCATCAGGTGCTCCGGGAGGCATATTCCTACCTATTCTAGTATTGGGCGCTTATATCGGTGCTGTATTTGGAAGCATTTTTGTGCCGGCATTGGGTTTGCATAATGACTTGATTTACCGCTTCATTGTCATATCCATGGCAGGATTTTTCGCAGCAACCGTCAGGTCACCTATTACAGGCATTGTCTTGCTGGCTGAGATGAGCGGTTCAACCGAATCGTTAGTGGCAATGATTGTTGTCTCTTTAATAGCCTATGTTGTTCCTACACTTCTAGGAAACGAGCCGATTTACGAGTCATTATATGATAGGCTGCTTTTAAGGAAAAACAAAGAATATGTTAAAAAGCCTTCAAAGCATGTCATGTCAGAGTATTTGGTTCCTTTGAATTGCAATTATGTCAATTTCAAAATCAAGGACATTCCTTTCCCAAAGAATGCAATTGTGGTATCCGTGATAAGAAACGGCAAATATATCATTCCAACTGAAGATTTCCAAATAAGATATTCGGACCAGATTCAGGTTCTAACGGATTCCAATGATTACCCATTCGTAAGGCAGGAGATTGAAGATTTGTTCGGTGATTAGATGAGTTTGATTTTTAAACGACAGAGCATACGTAAATATACAGATGAAAAGGTTTCTGATGAAATAATTGAGAATCTGCTGAAGGCAGGGATGCAGGCACCATCTTCATGCAATGCACAGCCTTGGGAGTTTGTTGTCGTATCAGAACCTGAAGACAAAAGGGCCATCTCTAAAATGCACAGATTTGCAAAGCCTGCGGAAAATGCATCACATTTGATTATAACCATTGGAAATCTCAATGAGGCCAAGGTCATAGGCATGATCGAGCAGGATTTGGGAGCATGCAACGAGAACATACTGTTGCAGGCAACTCATGAGGGATTGGGTGCCGTATGGTTGGGGTTCCATCCGATTGAAGACCGCACTTTAAAGCTGAAGGAGTATCTGAATATTCCTGACCATTGCATTCCATTTTCTGTCATCTGTGTAGGTTGGCCGGCTCACGAAAGCGAGGTAAAACTTAGGTATGATGAATCAAAAGTCCATTTTGACAGATATTGATTTGCATCGCTTTTAAACCTTAAATCATTGATTTTAAAAAACTTTCTTTTTTTGCATAAATTTTGTGATATGGTTATATAGTATATTGAACAAATTTATATTTATTAACGAGGATTATCATGGCAAAAACTGATTTGTATGATTTTGAACATCTGAATACAACTACCGAAAGTATTTATGAATTGAGGGAATTTAATGTATTGATTGTCCTTACTAACGGTACTAATTTGACCAATTGGAAAGATGTTGAAAATCGTGAAGACATTTTATATATTAGTGAAGATTTGTTCGGTGAAACTAACATCGAAGGAAGGTACAGTGGTATGGTGAATCTTGAAGCCGTAGTTACCTTTGGTGTTGGAAATATCACTAGTACAAAGGACATGTTTTCAGGATGCGAATCATTGGTTGAGATTGCTTCTCTCGATAAATGGGATGTTTCTTCAGTAACTGATGTCAGCAACATGTTTGACGGATGCTCCAGCCTGGAAGACATTTCTGCATTGGAGAACTGGAACATGTCGAATGTTGTTGACATGTCATGCATGTTTAGGGGCTGCTCTTCACTGGTGGAGATTTCTGCCTTGGAGAACTGGGATGTCAGCCATGTTGAGGATATGCATTATCTGTTTGCCGATTGTGTTTATCTAAAGGATATTTCCGCATTGTCCAAATGGGACGTTAGCAGTGTGAAGGATGCGGCATGTTTGTTTGAGTTCTGCACTTCACTGGAAAGTATTTCAGCTTTGAAAAAATGGAATTTGGTTAATGCATTCAATATAACTGCTCTGTTTAGAAGTTGTGCAAGGCTTAAGGATATTTCTGCATTGTCTAATTGGGATTTGGGTAATATGGAAAATAATAAAAGTCTTTTGTCACTATTTGCATATTGTTATTCCATAAAAAGTCTTTCTGCTCTGAAAAAATGGGATGTGTCCAATATAACCAGAATTTCCGCTCTTTTTGAAGGTTGCGTTTCACTTAAAAGCGTTTCAGATTTGAAAAAATGGGATGTTTCTAATGTAATCTCTTTTGATTATTTGTTCAAGAACTGCTCTTCCCTTACCAATATTTCTGACTTGAAATCATGGGATATTTCAAATGTCAAATCATTGAAAAGCATGTTCAAGCATTGTGAAGATTTGGAGGATATTTCAGACTTGAAAGAATGGGATGTAAGCAAAATTAAGTCAATGGAAGGCATGTTCAAGCAATGTGATTCTTTAGTGGATGTTTCCAGTTTGTCCGAGTGGAATTTGGCGGATGATGTATGTTTGGACCATATTTTTGATGACTGCGAATTGTTGGAAAGATATCCTGAATGGTTTGAAGAGGAAGTCATGAAAAATCCTAATTTTGACAAGGAATCCAGACAGAGAGTCATCATAAATCTTGATGAATCATTCTTCAAAAACCATGACCTCAATGACTTTAGCAAGGAAATGCAATTTTATATCGTTAAATTAAATTCTAATCAATCCCTTTTAGCCTACATTGTTGATAGGAGTCAATTCAAGGATATTTCAGGCATAGCCTTAAATAAAATCACTGATGAAAGTGTATTGAGTGAAATTGCCCTTCATGATCACAATTATGATGTACTGCCTTCAAGAGACAGTTCAAATCCTTTAAAGTTAAATCTCTTTTTTTATAACCGTGAAAAGGCCTTCTTGAAAATAGAAAACCAAACCATGCTTGTAAACATAGCCAAAGAAAGTCCTCATACTTTAAAAAGTATCGAATATCTTGGCGAATATGTTGACAAAGAGGATATATGGGTCGACATAGCTTTAAATGCAAAATCCAAGGGTGTCAGATTCTATGCTTTTACAAAACTTCAATCTGAATCTGCATTTAAAAGGATTATTGACGAATCATCAGATGAAAAGCTTTTAATCATATCTCGTAAAAGAATTAACATTGAATGAATGTTAAAATCTTTTAGGCAAGTTTAAATAAGACTAACTATAAATTTTTACACAATAACTTAATGTTTTAAGTTAAATTATTTAGAGGTTAAAACTATGGTAAGTGTAAACGTAGAA
>CADBHR010000026.1 GCA_902794475.1 uncultured Methanobrevibacter sp.
AATGCATGTAACGAAACTGAAGCAAATCCTAAATGCGAATATGACAACCTGTTAAGTATTGCGACAATCGCATTTGACACATCCCTTGAAGACATATTGACAGGTCTTACGAATGGAATCAAGATAATCTTTGCAAACGATTCAGAAATCAAAAATATCGTTGATTTAATTAAATTGATCAAAGAGCACAAGCCACAAGTAATGGAGTTCACACCTTCAAGATTGTTGTCTTACCTTGAAGTTGGGGAGTTCTGTGAAGTGATTGACTGTGCCAAATGTATCGTAATGGGTGGAGAACAGTTCTCGGCCAAGGCATACAACGGAGTCAAAAAATATACAGATGCCAAAGTATACAACAGTTACGGGCCAACAGAAGCAACAATCGCTTCCAACTATAAGGAAATAACCGATCCGGAAAACATCACAATCGGTAAAGCCCTTAAAAACTACGTAACTGAAGTAAGAGACATTGACGGAAAACTGCTGCCTCCTGGTGTGATGGGAGAACTATACATCGGAGGAGTCGGTGTAGGTAAAGGATACTACAACATGCCTGAAAAAACTGAAGAGGCATACCTTAAAATCAATGACATTCCATACTACAGAAGTGGAGATTACGCAATAGAACTTCCAAATGGTGAAATAGATGTCAAAGGAAGAATTGACAATCAAATCAAGCTCAGAGGATTGAGAATTGAAATTGGTGAGATCGAATCAAACATTGGCAGATATCCTGGAATAAAACAGAATGTTGTTGTCATTAAGGAAATAAACGATAATGATCATCTCTGTGCTTATTTCACTGCGGACATAGAAATTGATGAAAAGCTCTTAAAAGACTTCCTTAATGATAAATTGACCCGGTATATGATTCCGACTGTGTTTATGCAGCTTGATGAAATGCCTCAAACACCAAATGGTAAGACAGACTTGAAACAACTGCCTGAACCTCAACTTAAATTGGATTTGGTGATGCCTGAAACTGAAACGGAAGAAAAATTATATGATATTGTTTCATCCATTGTGAATGTTGATGAATTTGGTGTTACAGATGACTTGTATGCCATTGGTTTCACTTCATTGTCATTAATGAAATTAAATTCTCTAATTTATGAGCAAATGGGTGCGAATTTGGACATTTCCATATTATTCAATGAGCCAACAGTTAAAAACTTTGCTATTGAAATTGATAATTCATCTGAAAAAGAATCAGATCTTCAGGATCTTATTGAATCGGCTAAAGGCATGGAATATTATCCATTGACTGAAAATCAATTGGGTATTTACTATGAATGTAAGCAAAATCCGGACGTGATTAAGTATACTATGCCTACAACAGTAAGATTTGACAGTGATGTTGATGCAAATAAACTTAAACAAGCAGTTATTGGTACTATTCAAGCACATCCATACATTAAAACAAGAATTGTAAATTATGATGGTGAATTAAAACAGAAAAGATGTGATGATGTGCCAATCGACGATATTGAAATCGTTAAAGTTGACAGCATCAGCGATGAAGACATTATTAGAAATGATGTTGGTCCAATCCCTATAGAAGACAGTCAGCTGTTCAAATTCAAAATATATGAAACTCCTGATGAGGTTGTCTTATTCTCAGATTTCCATCATATAATTACTGATGGGGTATCACAAAACAATTTATTTAGAGATATAGCGGATATCTATGAAAATAGAGATATATCTGAAGAAATAATTGATGGTTATACCTACAGCATTCTTGAAAAAGATGCCGAAAACAGTGAAACATATCAATCTTCAAAGGCATTCTTCGATGATAAATTAACTCAAGGAATAGAATCCACTGTTCTGACTCCTGATCTTAGTGGAAATCCTGATGAAGGTAAAATAAGAGATGTTTCTGATACTTTTGATTCAAATTTAATTAATGAGTTTTGTAATGACAATTCCATAAGTAAAAATACTTTGTTTATCGCAAGTACCATTTTAAATCTGAACAAATTCACATTCAGTGATAAGTCATTGATTACTACAATATTTAATGGAAGGTCAAGTCCTAGTTATTTCAATACTCAAGGATTTTTGGTAAAAACCATTCCATTCATAATTAACAATGAAAACAGGCATGCGTCTCTCAGGGATTTCATTAAGTCTATTGACCAAACTTGGAAGGAAACCTTGAGAAATAGCGCTTATCCATATATTAAAATCGCTGAGAAATATCAGTTAAAACCTGAATTCTTCTATAATTATCATGAATTCTTGGGATCAGATGAAATGATAATAAACAATAAAGAGTATATCCCACAAGAATTGGCAGGTTTTGATATGGTTACAGTTGAATCTAAAATCAATTTGGCTATTTATGATAATGGTGATGAGTTTAATGTTACCTTAGAATATAATGACCAGCTCTATAGTGAAAATTATGTTAATACATTCATACAATCCCTGAAGAGCATTTTAGTTCAATTCCTTGAAAATGATATTGACAGTTGCAGAATCTGTGATGTAAAATTAAAAGAGGATATGGAATCACATGAATTTATTGATGTGGAAATTCCATTTATCCATAAGCGCTTTGAAAAACAGGTTGGTGAGACTCCGCAAAACATTGCATTAGTTGCAAGTGATGGTTCATTGACCTATAGTGAACTTAACCAAAAAGCAAATCGTGTTGCTAATGCCCTTATAAACAGGGGAATCAAAGCCAACAGTAATGTATTAGTGATGCTTCCACGGGACAGCAACCTTATTTCAGCCATTTTGGGTGTTTTAAAAGCGGGATGTGCATTCATTCCTATTGATATAAATTACCCTAAAGGCAGGATTGATTATATCTTTGAAAACAGTCAGGCAGATTATATAATTGCCGATGGAGTGATTGAAAATTCAATCGATATTAATGAATTGCTCGAAGAGGAGAATACTTCAAATCCTCAAGTGGAAATTAATCCGTATGATTTGGCTTATATGATTTACACTTCAGGCTCTACAGGCAATCCTAAGGGAGTAATGACCAGCCATATGAATATTACAAATCTGTTCTCAAAAAGTGAGGATAGTGTAATTTATAATGCATATTCAAAAATGAAAAAGACTCTTGCTCTTTCAACAGTGTCTTTTGATGCATTTTTACTTGATTTCATGCCGTTGACATTCGGTTTGGAAATGGTTCTGGCTAACGATAATGAAATAAAAAATATTAAGGATTTGACCGAGTTAGTTAAAAGAGAAAAACCGGATGCACTTACATTTTCCGCACCATCAAGATTTAAACAGTATTTGGAATATGAGGAATTCGCCAAACTGGTACCTAACTTCAAGTATATTGGTGTTGGTGGAGAAATGGTGCCTCAAGACCTAATTTCACAACTTTTAGAGTATCCTGATTTAGAAATTTATAATATTTACGGTCCAACTGAAACAACGGTAACATGTAATACTCATAAACTTACAAGTGCTGAAAATATAACTGTTGGAAAAGCTCTGCACAATTGCATAACTGAAGTTAGGGATATTGACGGTAAATTGCTGCCTTCTGGAGTAATGGGTGAACTATACATTGGAGGAAATGGTGTATCCAGAGGATATTACAATATGGATGAAAAAACCAAAGAGGTATTCCTGCATATTAATGATGTTCCATATTATAGAAGCGGGGACTATGCAATTGAACTTCCAAATGGGGAGTTGGTAATAAAAGGAAGGATTGACAACCAAATCAAGTTAAGGGGATTGAGAATAGAACTTGGTGAAATTGAATCCAATATTGCCAGATTCCCACATATTAAGCAGATTGTTGTTTTGATTGATAAAATCAATGATGTTGAACATTTATGCGCTTATTTCACAGCCGATGAAGAAATAGATATAAATCTCTTGAGGAGGTATTTGAAAAATAAATTAACTGAATATATGGTTCCAACTGTGTTTATGCAGCTTGATGAGATGCCGATATCTCCAAATGGTAAGACAGATATTAAAAGACTTCCAAAACCAAAATTAAATCTGGATTATGTTGAAGCTGAAGGTGAAACTGAAGAAAAATTAGTTGAACTTGTTGCATCTATTGTCAATACAACTAAATTCGGTACAACTGACGATTTATATCAATTGGGTTTCTCTTCTTTAACTTTAATGAAATTAAACTCATTGATTTTCAATGAAATGAATGTTAATATTGATGTTACATCATTGTTCACAAATCCAACAATAAAATCCCTTGCTGATAGGATTGACAATAATATAGAGTCTGAAATAGATGTGGATGAAATTATTAAAACTGCAAAAGATATGGAATATTTCCCATTGACTGCAAATCAAATGGGAATTTATTATGAGTGTATGCAGACTGAAAAAATCAAATACACCATGCCTTCTTCAATAAGGTTTGACAGCAGTATTGATCCTGATAAACTTAAGGATGCGATTATTAAAACTGTTGATGCGCATCCATATCTCAAAACAAGAATTATTAATGCGGATGATGGAAAAATATTGCAAAAAAGATGTGATGATGCTGAAATTGAAGAAATAGAAATCGTTGAAATAGATTCCATTAGCAATGAAGAACTAATGGAGAGGGACGTAAAACCGATTCCATTAGACAATAATCAATTATTTAGATTTAAAATCTATAAAACACCAACAGAAACTGTATTGTTCGTTGATTTCCATCATATTATCACAGATGGGGAATCTCAAGGTATTTTCTTCAGTGATTTGGCCAAGGCATATAACAATGAAGAAATCGAACCTGAAAATGTTAATGGATTTGAATACAGTCTGATTGAAGAGGAAACTTCTGTAAGTGAAGTTTCTGAGAAATTCTTCAAAAAACAATTTGGCCAAGACATTGAATCAACAGTTTTGACTCCAAATATTAATGGTAATCCGGATATTGGAAATATTAAAGCTGTTTCAGATCAATTGGGCTCCACTTTTGTCAGACACTTCTGTAAAGACCATTCAATAAGTTCAAATACTTTATTTATGGCAGCTACACTTCTAAGTCTTAATAAGTTTACATTCAGCGATAAGTCATTAATTACAACAATCTTCAACGGTAGGGCAAATTCAAATTACTCCAATACACAGGGAATGCTGGTTAAGACATTGCCAGTTATTGTCAACGCTGAAAATCGTGACATGATGGTTGAAGATTACATAAAAATTGTTGATAAAGCATGGAAAGATGCATTAGTTCATAGCGATTATCCATACACCAAGCTTTCCGAGGAATATCAATTAAAACCTGAATTCTTCTACGCATTTCATGAATCCTTAAAGGGTGGCATTGAACTTAATGGCAGAAGTTATGAAGCAATTGACCTTGAGGGTGCTGTTGCAACTGATTATAAAATAAACTTGGACATTTATGATGATGGGGAATTTATTACTCTGTATTTGGAATATAATGACCAAATTTATACTGAAGAGTATGTTAATCTGTTCGTTCGTTCAATTAAATATATTCTATTCCAATTCTTTGTAAATGATATGGATAAGCTAAAAATAAATGACATTGAATTGGTTGAAGGCGAAATTCCAGAATTTGAAGAGATTGACACTCCAATTTTACATAAACGCTTTGAAAAACAGGTTGTTGAAAAGGCAGATGATGTTGCATTGGTTGCCTGTGATGCCACTTTAACTTATGCCGAGTTGAATGAGAAAAGTAATAGGATTGCAAATGCTTTAATTAAAAAAGGAGTTGAACCGGGAAATAATGTTTTGGTGATGCTTAACCGTAACAGTAACCTTATTGCTTCCATTTTTGGTATTTTGAAGGCGGGTTGTGTGTTCATTCCTATTGATTTGGAATATCCTCAGGAGAGGATTGATTATATCTATGAAAACAGTCAGGCGGACTACATCATCTCAAACGAGGAGAATGACAATTCATTGAATGTTAACGAATTACTCAAAGAAACAAACACTGAAAATCCGGATGTGAAAATATCTCCGGATGATTTGGCATACATGATTTACACATCAGGTTCAACAGGAAATCCAAAAGGAGTGATGATTTCACACGAAAACATTGCAAACCAAGTGCAAAACCCTAAATCAGAATATGAAAGCTTATTATGTCTTGCAACAATATCATTCGATGTATCTGTAGATGACATACTGACATCCCTCACAAACGGACTGAAACTCATACTTGCAAGCGATACACAAATCAAAAACATTCCGGAACTTATCGAGCTAATATCTAGTGAAAAACCGGAAGTATCTGAAATCACCCCTTCTAGACTTGCATCATACCTGGAAGTGCCGGAATTCTGTGAAGCAATCGCCTGTCTGAAATGCGTATTCCTTGGAGGAGAGCAATTTTCCACTAAAGTATATGAAAACTTCAGGGAATACTCCAATGCAGTCGTGTACAACAGTTACGGGCCAACAGAAACCACAATCACTTCAAACAACAAGAAAATCACAGACATCAATGACATAACTGTTGGATATCCTCTCGACAACTATGTAACTGATGTTCGTGACATTGACGGCAAACTACTGCCACACGGAGTAATGGGAGAACTCTACATTGGTGGGGTCAGTGTAGGAAAAGGATACTATAACATGCCTGAAAAAACCAAAGAGGTTTTCCTAACCATAAATGACATTCCATACTACAGAAGTGGGGACTATGCAATTGAAACTCCTAATGGTGAAATCGACATCAAGGGAAGAATCGATAACCAAATAAAATTAAGAGGATTAAGAATCGAAATTGGTGAAATTGAATCAAATATCGGCAGATATCCTGGAATAAAACAGAATGTTGTTGTCATTAAGGAAATTAATAACAATGATCATTTGTGCGCTTACTTCACAGCGGAAGATGAAATCGATACCGGTGATTTGAAAGACTTCCTTAAGGATAAACTGACCAAGTATATGGTTCCAACCGTTTTCATGCAGATCGATGAGATGCCGCAAACACCTAATGGCAAAACCGATATCAAACAACTGCCGAAACCTGTACTGCAACTGGAAAACGTCAAACCTGAAAATGAAACCGAAGAAAAGCTTTTCGAAATTGCTTCTGAATTAATTGACACTGAAGAATTTGGTGTCACTGATGACTTGTATGCTATCGGATTCACCTCATTGACATTAATGAAACTCAATTCGCTCATTTACAATGAAATGAATGCAAATATTGACCTGTCAGTTTTATTCAACGAACCTTCAATAAGGTCAATATCTGATGAAATTAGAGACAGCGATGACAATCAGCTGGACATTGGAGAATTGATTGATGCCGCAAAAGATATCGAATATTATCCGTTGACTGAAAACCAATTGGGAGTATATTATGAATGTATTCAAAATCCTGATGATATTACCTATGTGATTCCTACTGCAACAAGATTTGGCAGTGATATCGATGCGCAAAAGCTTAAACAGGCAATAATCACAACAATTGAAGCACATCCATATCTTAAAACAAGAATCCTAACATTGGATGATGGGTCCATTAAACAGAAACGTGATGATGACATTCCTCTGGATGAAATTGAGATTGTCAAGGTTGATTCAATCAGCAATGATGAACTGGCAGCAGATGTTTCAGGATTTGCATTGAGCGGTGAACAGTTATTCAAATTCAAGATATATGAGACACCTGACGAAACAGTGCTCTTTGCCAATTTCCATCACTTAATCACTGATGGAATGGCGCAGGACAACTTATTCAGTGAAATCATGGATGCTTATGAAGGAAAAGAAATCCCTGAAGAGCAGGTTGACGGTTATATCTATTCACTCATTGAAGAAAAATTGGTCAATAGCGAAAAATACGATTTATCTAAAAAGTTCTTCAGTGATAAACTTTCCCAAGAAATTGAATCTAGCGTATTGACACCTAATCTCAATGGAAATCCTGATGAAGGCAAATCTATATTCATATCTCAAAGCATCGCCAATGGAGATATTCAGAAATTCTGTAATGAAAATGCAATAGGCCAAAATGCATTGCTGATGGCATGTACAATATTGACTTTGAACAAGTACACAAATAGCGGTAAGACATTGATAACAGCTATTTTCAATGGCAGGGCACTTCCGTATTACCAAAACACTCAGGCGTTCCTGGTAAAAACACTTCCTATAATAATGGATAATGAAAAACGGGACATTACCATTAAGCAGTTCATTGAACATGTCGATAAAACATGGAAGGATTCAATTAATCATATTGAGTATCCATACACCAAGATTGCTGAGGAGTTCCAATTAAAACCTGAATTCTTCTACACATATCAGGAAGGTAGTGAATCAGATCAGGTCAAAGTAAATGGTGAAAATTTCGTTGTTGAAGAATTGGGGGATGATGTTTCCCTTACAGAATATAAGATAACATTGGATATCACAGCTGGTGATGACAGCATTGAGTTAAGCATGAAATACAATGACCAATTGTATACTCAAGATTATGCAGAGCTATTCCTCAATTCAATCATTCGCGTATTGGGTCTGTTTGTAGGCAATGACATTAATGAAACCATGATTTCCGACATATCCTTGGTTGATGAAAGTGAAAAACCGGAATTCAAACCGGTTGAAACTCCATTCATACACAAACGCTTTGAAAATCAGGTTCTTGAAAACCCTGATGCCATTGCACTTAGGGTTAGTGGAAAAAGCATAACCTACAGTGACCTTAATGAAAGGGCGAATCGCATAGCCAATGCCCTTATAAGGAGGGGTGTTGAGCCAAGAAGCAATGTTTTAGTAATGCTTAGAAGGGATGTTAATTTAATAGCTGCTATTTTAGGTATTCTGAAAGCGGGTTGTGCATATATTCCTATCGATTTGGAATATCCTCAAGAAAGGATAGAATATATTTATAAAAACAGTCAGGCAGAATACATCCTGGCTGAGGGATCAACTGGAAATGCCCTTGATGTTAATGAATTGCTTGAAGAGGAAAATATCGAAAACCCTGATGTTGAAATTGATTCCAATGATTTGGCTTACATGATATACACTTCAGGGTCAACCGGAAAACCTAAGGGCGTAATGATTTCCCATAAAAACATTACAAGCCTGTTTGCTGAAGATGACGACAACATTTTATATGAAGCATATTGCGGCATGAATAAAACCCTTGCAATTACCACAATATCATTCGATACATTCCTGCTTGATTTGATGAGCTTGACATTTGGTCTGGAAGTTGTTTTGGCCAATGACAATGAAGCCAAAAACATAACAGACTTAACAGAACTCATACGCAAGGAAAAACCTGATGCACTTACATTCACAACACCGTCAAGATTAAGGCAATATCTTGAAAATGACAGATTTAAGAGTGAGCTGTCAACATTCAGGTATATTGCTGTTGGTGGGGAAATGTTGCCTCAGGATTTGGTCGCCAATGTTTTGGCAAATAGTGATGCGGCAATCTATAACATTTACGGACCTACTGAAACAACAGTAACATGCAATTCAATTAAAATCACCGATTCAGACCATATAAGTGTTGGAAAAGCATTGCACAACTATGTGACTGACGTAAGGGACATTGACGGTAAACTGTTGCCTAAAGGCGTTATGGGTGAGCTTTACATTGGTGGTGTTGGAGTATCGAAAGGATATTATAATCTTGATGATAAGACAGAAGAGGTTTTCCTTGAAATTGATGGTGTCCCATACTACAGAAGTGGGGATTATGCAATCGAACTTCCGAATGGCGAGTTTGACGTTAAAGGCAGAATCGATAACCAAATCAAGCTTAGAGGTTTAAGAATAGAAATAGGTGAAATTGAAGCTAATATTAATAGATTCCCAAAAATAAAGCAGAGTGTGACTCTCATTAAAGAGATTAACAATAATGAACATTTATGTACATATTTCACAGCCTGGCAAAAAATTGACATTAACCTGCTTAAGAGATACCTCAAAAGCAAATTGACAAAATATATGGTTCCTACAGTATTTATTCAAATTGATGAGATGCCTCAAACTCCTAACGGTAAGACAGACATCAAACAGCTTCCGGAACCAACATTGGACTTAAATTATGTTGGGCCGGAAAGCGAACTTGAAGAAAAGCTGTTCGAGATGGTTTCATCCCTGAATGATAATGACCAGTTCGGAACAACCGATGATTTGTACTCATTGGGTTTCACTTCCCTGACATTGATGAAATTAAACTCATTAATCAATCAGGAATTCGATGTTAATATAGACATGGCTTCATTATTTAGCAATCCGACAATAAAAAGTATAGCATTCAATATTGAAAACGATGTTGGCTTTGATGTGGATGTTGACCATATCCGTGAAATTGCAAGGGATATGGAGTATTTCCCATTGACTGCCAATCAGTTGGGTATCTACTATGAATGTGTCCAAAGTCCGGAAGAGGTGAAATATACATTGCCTTCTGCAATCAGATTCGGCAAGGATATTGATTCCCAAAAGCTTAGGGATGCAGTGATTGCAACAATAGAGGCGCATCCATATCTAAAAACCAGAATTGTTACTGGCGAGGATGGTGAATTAAAACAGAAGCGCTGTGATGATGCAGTGATTGATGAAATTGAAATCGTAAAAACAGAGAGCATCACAAATGAGGAGATAATGAAAAACGATTCGACTTTCTTCGAACTGGATGACGGTCAATTATTCAGATTTAAAATATATGACACTCCTTCACAGACAATCCTGTTCTCTGATTTCCATCATATTATCAGTGACGGAGAATCACAAAACAATTTCTTCAATGATTTGATTAAGGCTTATAAAGGAGAGGAAATTGATGAAGAAATAATCGACGGATATGTTTACAGCCTCATTGAACAGGAAACATCTGAAAGTGAATCTTCCAAAAAATATTTCCAAAACAAATTCAGCAAGGGATTCGAATCCACTGTGTTGACAACCAACATCAACGGAGACCCTGACAAAGGAAATATAAAGCTTATTGATGAGTCAATGAACTCAACATTTGTCAGACATTTCTGTAAAGACCATGCTATAAGTCCAAACGTATTGTTTATGACTGCAGTTGCCATAAACCTTAACAAATTCACTTTCTCCGATAAGGCATTGATTACTACAATTTTTAACGGCAGGGCGAATTCTGATTATATTAATACTCAGGGAATGCTTGTTAAAACATTGCCTATTCTCATCGACAGTGAAAATAGGGACATGATGGTCGAGGACTTCATTAAAGTTGTTGACGAAGCATGGAAAGGTTCATTGGTGCACAGCAATTACCCATACACCAAGCTTTCCGAGGAATATCAGTTAAAACCTGAATTCTTCTATGCGTTCCATGAATTCTTTGAAGAGGAAAATGTTGACTTCAATGATCAGACTTATGATGTGGAGGCCATTGACGGCACTGTTGCAACAGATTATAAGATTAACTTGAATGTTTATGATGACGGTGAAGAAGTCAATATTGTTCTTGAGTATAACGATCAGCTGTACACCGAGGATTATGTTCAAAAATTCCTCCATTCAATCAAATTCGTTTTAGTCCAATTGTTTGTAAACGATATGGACAAACTGAGACTTCGTGACATTGAATTGGAACCTGAAAAAGAATTGCCTGAATTTGTTGAAACTGATAATCAAATTTTCCATGAACGCTTTGAAAGGCAAGTTGATGCAAATCCTGATAAAACCGCTTTGGTTGCATGTGATGCGGTATTGACCTATAGGGAATTGGATGAGAGGAGTAATCGCATTGCCAATGCACTAATCAGAAGGGGAGTCGAGCCAAAAAGCAAGATTTTGGTAATGCTTCCAAGAACCAGCGATTTGATTTCGGCAATATTCGGAATTTTGAAGGCAGGTTGTGCATATGTGCCGATAGATTTGGCATATCCGAAAGAACGTGTTGATTATATTTACAATAACAGTCAAGCAGATTATATTATTGGCATGGAAAGTGCAGATAATACATTGGCTATTGGAGAATTATTGGCAGAAAAAAATGGCGAGAGGCCGGACCTCTTCGTGTACCCTGAAGATTTGGCATATATGATTTACACTTCTGGTTCAACCGGAAATCCTAAGGGTGTAATGATTTCCCATAAAAACGTTACAAACCTGTTTGTGGAAAGTGAAGACAATCTATTGTACAACATATACAATAGCTTCACTAAAGCGCTTTCAATTACAACGGTTGCATTCGATCCATTCCTTCTTGACTTGTCTAGTTTGATTTTTGGATTGCAGCTTGTGCTTGCAAGTGATGAGCAGACTAAGGATATTGAAGAGTTAACTGAATTGATTAAAAGGGAAAAGCCGGATGCAATCACATCCTCAACACACTCAAGGTTAAGGCAGTATCTCGAGTATGACGAATTCAAAAATCAGATGTCCAACTTCAAATACATAGGTGCCGGTGGGGAGATGATGCCAAAAGAGTTGGTATCTGAAGTTTCAGCCGTCAGTGATACGGCTTTATACAATACGTATGGGCCAACAGAAACAACAGTGGCCTCAAATGCCCTAAATGTAATGGAATCTGATGACATCAATGTGGGAAAAGCATTGTTCAATTATATTACTGATGTAAGGGACCTTGATGGTAAGCTATTACCTCAGGGAGTGATGGGTGAGCTTTACATTGGAGGTCCTGGAGTTGGAAAAGGATATTACAACATGGACGATAAGACCAAAGAGGTTTTCCTTGAAATCAATAAAATTCCATATTACAGAAGCGGAGATTATGCAATTGAACTTCCGAATGGTGAAATCGACATTAAGGGAAGAATTGATAACCAAATCAAGCTTAGAGGTTTGAGGATTGAAATAGATGAAATCGAATCAAACATTTCAGACTTCCCAAAAATCAAACAGAATGTTGTGCTGATTAAGAAAATCAACAAAACAGAACATTTATGTGCCTACTTCACTGCAGAGGAAGAAATTGATAAGGAAGCATTAAAGAATCATCTTAAATCTAAACTGACTCAATATATGGTTCCTACAGTATTCATGCAGCTGGATGAGATGCCTCAAACTCCAAATGGAAAAACAGATGTAAAGGCATTGCCTGAACCTAAACTTGAATTGAAATATGTTGCACCTGCAAACGAGTTGGAACAACTGATCTGTTCAATATTTTCCATAACCCTTGATGTGGAAACCGTTGGGGCAGAAGACAACTTCTTTGAAATTGGTGGAACCTCACTTATAGCTTCAAAACTCATTATCGAATTGCTTAAAAGGGATTATGTGGTCAAGTATGATGACATATTCAGAAATCAAACTCCAAGACAGCTGGCAAGGGTATTGTCCGGTGAAAACAATGAGATTGATTTGGAGTCTGACATTGTTCAAAACTATGACTATGCTAAAATCAATGAGCTTTTAAGTGAAAATACGTTGGAAAACTTTGCAAATGGTAAAAAAGAGCAATTGGGCAATGTTCTATTGACTGGAGTTACAGGATTTTTAGGAATTCACATCTTATATGAGTTCATCAAAAACGAGACTGGAACAATATACTGTATGCTGAGAAAAGGCAGTTTCAATTCCTGTGAGGAACGTTTAATCGATATGATGGATTACTACTTTGATGAGGACTTCTCAGACCTTATCGGTTCCAGAATAATTTTATCTGAAGGTGACATTACCAGTCTGGATGACTTTAACAGATTAAAGGATTGTCAAATTGATACTTTAATAAACAGTGCGGCTCTTGTAAAGCATTTCACTGCAGATGATTATATCTATAAAGTTAATGTTGATGGTGTAATCAACGGACTCAAGTTTGCCGAATCAAATGGCATCAAATATGTCCAGATTTCAACAATCAGTGTTCTTTCACCTCCAAACGATGAATCTGATATCTCAGGTGTTGGATTCGATGAGCAAACACTGTATTATAATCAGGATTTAACTAACAAGTACATAAACAGTAAGTTCCTGGCTGAAAGAATGGTATTGGAATATGCCGTAAACGGTCTGAATGCCAGAATAGTCAGGGTTGGAAACCTCATGGCAAGATATTCAGACGGTTTGTTCCAGAAAAACTTTGATACAAATGCATTTTTAGGAGAACTAAGGGCAATTAAAAATATTCATGCCATTACAGAAGATATGAATAGTGATGAAATTGAAATGAGTCCTATTGACTATGTTGCAAAAGCAACTTTGGCTTTAGCAAAAACTCCTAAGGAATGTAGGGTATTTAACTGTGTAAATCCAAATAGAATATATAATAGTGACATCATCGAAGCTTTAAACTCATTCGGCTATGGCATTAATCTTGTTTCAGATGATGAATTCATTGAAATATGCAGGGACAACATGGATGAAAATATCCAGGGATTAATCACTTCCGACATGTCAATTGATGAGTTGTCTGAAGAAGAGTTGCCTGAAGATGAGTACGATGAAGAATTGGATGAATTTATTGTCAAGACAGATCAAACTAAAGAAATTCTTCATTCATTAGGTATTGATTGGCCTATATTGACTCAGGATTATCTTATTACTTTGAATGAAAAAGGTGGAGTTTATGGAAAAGGATATTATAGCAAACATTAAATTTAAGGAATTGTTGTTGCCAACATTGCTGATTGCAATGGCATTAAACATTTCCGCAGTTTTCGATTCGTTCTTTGTATCTTCCTTAATTGGTGAGAGTGCATTGGCGGCGATTCAAGTTTTTGAACCGGTAGTATTATTTATAACAATTTTAGAATGGCTGTTTGGGTTAGGTGGTCAGATATTATCTTTAAACTGCAAGGGAGAATTTGATGAATATGGAAGCAATAAGTATTTCACTATAGCTATTGAAAGTACTGTAATAATATGTGTAATAATGTTGATTGTATGCAGTTTCTTTGCTGATAGCTTAATTAACATTTTACATCCTCCGGCTGGTGTTTTGCCTTATGTCCAGCAATATGCTCCATTTCTATTCCTATGCTTCCCAATATCCACCGGATTGGGGGTATTATCTCAGTATATTCGTGTAGACGGACAGCCAAATTTTGCATCTTATCTAATCATCATTGCTAATGTGATTAATGTCATATTGGATTATGTATTTCTGGCTCACTTCCACACAGGCATTGGAGGAGCTGCATTGGCCACATTAATCGGTTATTCAGTTGCTTTAATCATTTCTCTGAAATATCATTTCGATCCTAAAAGGACATATAAATATCTCCGTTTAAAAATCAGCGTTAAAGAATGGTTTGGATCCGCTTATAAAATTTGTAAAACCGGTTTCCCAAATGCAAGTACTGGTTTATTTGAGGTTTTCCTGGTTTACATTATCAACAGGCTTCTTACCGTTTATTTAGGGGAAATAGGTTTGGTTTCATATACTGCATGTATGGATGCTCTTTTGATTGTCAGCATACTGATTGTAGGTTTAATTGAGACATTCTCCTCTATTATTCCGGTCTATTACTCACAGCATGACTATAAAAATGTCAAATATCTGTTTAAAAAATCGGTCATGATTGCACTGATTATTGCGGTTGCATTTACGGCAATCCTGTGGATTGTGCCGGATTTGTTCCTGATGCTTTATAAGTTGAATCTCTCTCCAAATGTTGAAACATTCAGGTTCACACTTAGAATGTTTTCATTATGCTTTATTCCTTCAGTATTTGCTACAGTGTTCATATTCTATTATGAAGCAATCGAAAGAAGTGCAATTGCAACAGCTTTATCTGCAATAGCAATGTTTGTAGGTCCATTATCAGCAATATTTGGATTGCTGCCATTTATGGGAATCAACAGTGTTTTCATTTCCTTTGCAGTGGCAAATGTAATGACAATTATTGTAGCAATCGTTTATGTTAAAATTGTTGAACGAAGGGAACCTCAATATGGCGGATTTCTCATATTCAGAAAAGATTTGATTCCGCTTACGCAAAACTTCAATTTGCAAAACAGAAATGACAAAAATGAAGTGACCAATCACTTAATGTCTCTTGACTGTAAGGAGGAGGAATGCAAAAATGTTGAGTCCATATTGAATTTCATATTTGACAATAATGATGAGGATATTGTCGTGGAGGTTCTGGTCATTGACTATGAGGACAATATTACTGTAAACATTAAATATACAGGTAAGGAAGGTTTATTTGAGGAAATCAAAAAAGAGGTTTGTGATGAGGATAGCCTTAAATTTACAAATGTATTGGGTTTCAACAATATAAAATATGAAATTAAAAAAAGTTAAGGTGCAATTCCCTAATAACTAAATAATTTCATCTGCTGTCCGCCTTGTAATTCATCCATGAATTATTTAAGGAGGGCATTCTTGCATTTTTTAGATACTTAATTTAAAAATTATCTTTTTTTAATATTGAACTTGAATTTATCTTGAAAAAAATTATTTATAAAATATTGGAAATATATATATAACTATAATAAATAAATTTCAGGTTTGATAAAATGAGTTATAACACAGATGATTCTTTTAAACAATATTCATCAAAAATATGGGTCCATTTTGATGAATCAACATTAATTTCCCCAAATCTAACTGGTGAAAAAGAGAAAGGCATAATCGAAAAATCAGAAGGTGAAATAAAAAAAGAAAATCTGATTGAATTTGCAGAATCCAATTCAATTTCAATTAATGTTCTGTTATTGGCGGGTTTAACTTTAACACTCAATAAATTTAATTTTTCAGATGAAGCATTAATATTCAATCAGAATAATGTTCCATTTGCTGCCAAATTCGAAAACAGGCAGATATCCATCAAGACATTTTTAGAAAAAATTAATGAGGATTATAATGTTGCCTTGAAATTCGATGAATGTTATGATAGTGAGGATTTTCCTTTAAAACCCGAATTTTATTATACTTTTGATGAAGATTTAAAGTCAGATGTTGAATATTCCAATTATTTAAGAATTGTTGAAAATGATGAAAACGTCTCCTTGTCATTATTTTACAATAATGAATTATATACAACGGAGTTTATTGATTTAATTTGTGACATTGCTCTTGTAAATGAGAAGGAAATCACTTTCAGTGAAGTGGATCTTCCGCTTATTCATAAGCGTTTTGAAAGACAGGCAATTGAAAAGGGAGATGAAGTGGCTCTTGTTGCATGTGATGCCACTTTAACCTACAATCAATTAAATGAAAAGGCAAACATCATTGCAAATTCATTAATAGAAAATGGAATCAAACCTAAAAGCAATATTTTAATCAAGCTTTCAAGAAACAGCAATTTGATTGCATCTATTTTAG
>CADBHR010000027.1 GCA_902794475.1 uncultured Methanobrevibacter sp.
GTTAAGCAGTATTCTGTTCCTAATCAATTTAATGGTATGGAAGATTATAGGTTAGAATGGGGTACTGGTAATCCTGGTGTTAAAGTTTTAGACAATACTAAAGTTGATGTAGTTGTTAAAAATCCATTTGTTCCTATAGTTGAAGTTGATGAATTTTATGCACATGATGCTGAAGTTCTTGTTGATGTATTTGTGCCTAAAGATTACACTGGCGAAGTTGAACTTTTCCTTGATGGCATTAGTAAAGGTAAATTAATATTCGTAGAAGGTGAGTCAAGAAATAATAATCTTGGTCTTTTAAGTGAAGGCTCTCATAATGTTTCAGTTATTTTCCCTGAAGATGATAATTATATTGCAGTAGATCCTGTTACTTATGCTTCTATGTATAATGTTACAAAAAAAATTCATAGTAAACTAAATGTAACTGAATTCACCGTTTCTCCTGGAGGTCAAGGCAACAGAATCCCTTACGGTGAAAACGTCACTGTCTATGTAGGTTTATATGGAGTTGATGGCGAAGGATTGAATGAAACTTTCACAGTTGTTGTCAACAACACCGAATACACTGTTACCGTAGTCAACGGTACAGGATCATTCAATGTCAGTGGATTAGAACCTGGCGACTATTCCGCCCAAGCAATTTTCGATTCAAATCCTAACTACAACAAGGCATATGCTAGTGGAGTATTCAGCGTATTGCGTCCGGATAGAACCTTGTCCATTGCAGTTGAAAATGTTGAATTAGGCGAAACCGCCATTGTCAACATTACAATCAATAAGGGCGACGAATCTGACATCGGTATTGTCGTATTGAATATAAACGGTACTGAATACACTGTAAGCGTAGAAGGTAGTGTATCCTTTGAAATTGCTGGTTTGCCTATTGGTACACATGTCGTCAACGCTACATTACTCGCTGATGGATTGGATGATGCTGTAGTAAACGATACTGAAAGCATCACCGTAGCTGATGATCATGAAGTGACCGTTGCTGTTATCGCAAACGAAACCATATCCTATGGTGAAAACCTCACTGTAGAAATCGGTCAAATCATTTCCTCAGGATTAGAAAAAGTCGTAACCGGTAATGCAACTATCTACATTTACGATGGTGATGATTCAACCGTTGAACCTGTTATAGCTTTCCCTTGCAATGTGGGCGAGGATGGCGTAGCTGTTGACTTTAAAGGATTATCAGTCGGAAATTACATGATTATTGTAGACTTTGACAGTGCCGACGGATACTATGCAGGTCAAGCTACCACTTATGCTACTGTAAAACAAGCTAAATCCTCTATTGTAATCAAACCTATTGGAGAAGTAACCTATGGAAATGATGTAACTATTGAATACACAGTTTTAAATGCAACTACTATACGCATTAATGTTGCTACTAAAGACTTAAAACCAGTTTATTACGATACTTTTGACGCTAATGTCAGTGAATACTCTAATTCATTTGTATTGCCTAATTTGGCCGCTGGCGAGTATATTGTTGTAGTCTACAATGGAGACAATGATAACTACACTTTCAGTTCCACTTCTATAGAATTCACTGTCAACAAGGCAAAAACTACAATGCAAACCGAAATCACCCCAGATATTAAGGTTGGTGATGAAGGTGTTGTAATTAAAGTGGTTTTACCTGAAAACGCTACCGGTAAAGTAATGCTTGTAATAGATGATGAACCAGTTAGCCAAATGGGTTATGACTTAATCAATGGTACTGCAAACATCACCGTCCCAGCTGATTTTGTAACCGCCGGCAAACACTCATACTATGTAAGCTATGCCGGTGATGACAATTATACTTCAGCTCATGATTTCAAATCATTTGAGGTAAGCAAAGTAACTCCTGCTGTAAACATCGTTTTAAATGAAAGTGAAATTGTAGTGGCAGGCGGAGCTCTTGTCAACATCACTGTTGCCGGTGATGCTACAGGCAAGCTTTTAATCGATAACAATGGAGATTTAAGCATTGTAGAGCTTACTAAAGGTAATTACACATTACCGTTATATAATTTAGTCGCTGGTGAGTACTACATTAACGTAACTTACAGTGGGGATGACAAATACAGTGGAGCAAACGCATCCAAAGTGATTACCGTTCCTAAAGCCGACGTTGATATGAACTATGAAACCGTAACTCCAGAAATCAAATATGGAGAAAGTGCAACTGTTAAAGTTGATATTGATCCTGACTTTGCTACAGGTAATGTAACTGTCTTTGTTGACGAAGTTGAATATGGAACATTCGATCTTGATGAGGACTATGCAAACGCAACAATAAACATCTTCGGTTTGGCTATGGGCTCACATAACATCACTGTAACATACAATGGTGATGAAAACTACAATAATCAAACTAAATTTTCACAAAATGCTATTACAGTAACTAAAGGACAACCAACTATTGAAATCATGCTAGATAATGATGTAATTGAAGTTGGAAGCGAGATTAGCGTTATATATGGTATATGGGGAGAGGTAAATGGCGGAAACATAACAATCAGTATCGATGGTGTTGAATGTTATAATAAGCCTATTAATGGTACAGTAAACTATATTGATATTCTATCAGATTTATTGACCGCCGGCAATCACACTATTTCCGCTCAATACTTGGGTGATGACTTGAATCTCCCATCCAATATTGATAAAGTCAATGTTACAGTGCTTAACATGTCTGAAATTATCGTTAATATCGACACTCCTGAAAATACAACAGATCTTGTATTCAATGTAACTTTACCTAGCAATGCCACAGGATACCTGTTTGTTGATATTGCTGGCCAACATTATTATGCTCCAGTTAAAAACGGCACTGCAAGTGTTATCGTTCCTGGTTTAGCTCCTGGAAACTACACCACTACAATTGCATACAGTGGAGATTACCAATATGATAATGTAACATTGACCAAAAACATTACTGTAGCATCCAATGTTCCAGACAATGCATTTAATATTCCTGATACAGCTAAAGACGGCGAGCCATTGACCTATGCAATCAACTTGCCATCTGATGCCAAAGGATACCTCGAAGTTGATGTGGACGGAACAAAATATGTTGCTGCATTGATCAACGGATCTGCAAGTATTTCTGTACCTGGTTTGTCTGCTGGAAATCATAATGTGACTGTTTCATACACCGGTGACAGTAAACACTCACCTGTGACTAAATCCATGTCTATGAACGTCCCTACTCCAGTATATAAAATCACAAAAAACAACAATGTTGCTGCAATTTACTCAGCCAATGCAAACTACAAAGTTCTCATAACTAAAGACGGCAAGGCTGTCGGTGCTGGTGAAAGTGTCGTTATCACATATAACGGTAAGAAAACCACCGTTAAAACTGATAGCAAAGGTTACGCAACCTTGAAACTAAACACTCAGATGAAAGTTAAAACATACACTGTCACAGCGGAGTACAAAGGTGTAAAAGTATCCAACAAAGTTACAATCAAACACGTGATTAAGGCTAAAAACGTAAACGTTAAAAAATCTAAAAACGTCAACAAAATTAAAGTTAAAACCTACAAAGTGAACGGCAAGTTCCTCAATGGTAAAAAATTAATTTTAAAACTTAAAAACAAAAAGATTAAAGCCAAAATCAACAAGAAAGGTGTAGCAACATTCAAAGTCAAAAAGAGTGTGCTCACTAAACTTAAAGTTGGTAAAAAATACAAATACACCGTAACCTACGGTAAAGATACAGTAACCAAAAAAGTCAAAGTAAAAAGATAGGGATTTTTAATCTCTATTACTTTTTTTATTTTTTTCGATGCTCTCAACTTATTCACACAGTTCTATACAATTAAACACATGATTCTTTTTTTGCACTGTTTATTCATAATTTTATTTCGTTCTGTTTTTTCAAAAGAATTTTCATTTTTGTAGCATTTATTATAATTTATATCTATAAAAAATAGACAAATTAAATTATTTTACTTTAATTGATTTTAAATTAAATATATTTTACTTGAAATTTTCATCATTCATTTAATAATTTTATATTCTTTAGGAAAATTATGGATATTTTATTCAAAATCATTAATTAATTTAAATTATTTAAATAATTGCTCTATTTATATTAAATTATTATCCATATTTTCAATTTTTTTTTATAAGTTTAGGGGATTACTTTATATATTATGTAAAATTTATATTTCATTGTAATCTAAAATTTGATTTAGATTAAATACATAATTGAGGTTATAAAATGAAGAATTCAAAATTATTAATATTTTTATTGGCAATCTTAATGATTGTTTCAATTTCTGCGGTTTCTGCAGAGGATATTGCTAATTCTACTGATTTAACTTCACTTCAGGACGATTCCACTCCGCTGGAAGTGGAAGATGCTATTGATGATGTCCAATCTGATGATGGCAGTTCCGAAAGTTTAGCTGATCCTGTAGAAGCAGGCAATTTTACTTCTCTTCAGACTTTAATTGATGAAGGGGGAAATAATGCAACTCTTGAAAAAGATTATGTCAGGGTTGTAGATGAAAAGACTATTGAAATTAATAAGAATTTCACTATTGACGGTCAAGGAAAATACACAATTGACGCAAAAAAACTTGGTGGAATCTTTAAGGTAAATACTGGTACCTTAACATTAAAAGGACTCACTTTAACCAATGGTGTTGATTCTGAACAAGGTGCTGCTGTTTATGTTGGATCTGGTGCAAAATTAGTTGCTGATTACGTAACATTCACTGAAAATGTTGCACAATTTGGTGGCGCTATTTCAAATTATGGTACTATAAATATTGATCATTCTGTCTTTACAGATAATGACTATAATAAACGTAATTTTGTTGGTGGTTCTGCCATTTACAACGAAAATATCGCAATTATTAACAACACTGTATTTGAAAACAATCTTAAGGTTAAAGCTAACAGAACAAATGATGATTATATGTGGGGTGCTATTTCAAGCATGAATGGTAAACTTGAAGTTTACAATTCCAACTTCACAAATAACAGTGGTACTCACGGTGGAGCAATATCTACTTGGACAGAAGGAACAGCCGTTTCCACTGCTGTAATCGATAATTGTAGATTTGTTAACAATACAGGTTATAACGGTGCAGCTATTTATGTATCCGGTTCACTATTAACTGTTGCTGATTCATACTTTGAAAACAATGTTGTTGAAGGTACCGGTTCTAGTGGCGCTACTTCTGGTGCTGGTGCAATATTGATTATTGGTTCTAATGGTGACAATAAAATCACTGGTTCTACTTTTAAAAATAATAAAGCTATTGATGGAAAAGGACCTGCTGGCGGAGCTGTAGGAATAGAAGATTCAACTATGGCTATCGATAAATGTGAATTTGAAGGAAACACTGCTTCCCATGTTGGTGGAGCTATTTCAATCAGTGGTAAAAATCCTTCTGATGTAAAAATCACCGAATCTAACTTTATTAATAATAAAGCAAATGCTGGTGGAGCTGTATATTCAACTGGTGCTGCTAAAATGGCTGTTTCACAATCCAAATTTGAGGGAAACGATGCTAAAAATGGTAGTGCTATTTACAACGAAGGTGCATTAACTGTTTCAAACAACACCTATGGTGCAAACGATACTATTGAAAGTGAAACTGAAGTTAATAAAGACGGATCCAACGTAACCATCAGTCCAATTGAAAATGTAACTTATGGTACTCCTGTTGTAGTTTACTACAAAATCGTTAACAGAACAGATAATGTTACCGTATCTGTTAGACTTTTAGTTGAAGGACCTCAACCGGATATTGAAAATCTTAACTATACAATTGATGATGAAAAAGTTACTATTTATGAGTTCGGTATAATTGAAATTAATGTAGCTGGAGATAAAGCTTTAACCGGTAATGTTACTTTTAAAGTAATTAATGAAACTGGCGCTGTTGTTTCAGAAGGTACTGAAGAAATTGTAAACGGTACTGCTGACTTTGGTGAACTTCAAACTTATGCTAAAGGTAAATATAATTACACTGTAGACTTCAAAGACAATAAAGGTAATTATAATGATACTTTTATCAAAAGTGAAATTCCTTTAGTTGTAGATAAAGAAATTCCTGAGTTAAGCGTTAACACTACTGTAAATGAGTTTGGTCATATTGTTGTTGTTGCTAATGTAACCAAAGGTGCAAACGGTACCATCAACTTTTTAATAATTGATTCACAAGGTAAACAAATATCTGTCAATAAAACTCTTGTAAACAGTACTGCTAGTTATAATGAACTCACTCCATTTGCTAAAGGTGAATATCAAGTTATCGTTACTTATAATGGTGATAACGCCTATTATTCTATTTTTGCAAAAGATGTAGCAAATGTTACTAAAATTGCTCCTGCAATGGATTATACTGTAAAAGTTGTCGGTGGAGAAGTAAACATCACTGTTACTTTACCTGCTGCTATAAACGGTAATCTTACTGTTACCTATCCTTCCGGATTTGTTGAAAACTTTACTATTAAAAATGGTACTGCAAATATTTACTATGTAAGTATGAACAAAACCGGTGATTTAGCTATTACTGCTTCATTTGCAGGTAATGACCAATATTATGCTGTTGAAGAAATAATTGGATTTACCATTAAGCAAGCAACTTTAATTAAAGTTAATCCTACCGTTTCTGTTGTTTACAATAACAATGCTAAAGTAACTGTTAAATTAACCAATTTAGTTACAAATAAAGTTATTGCTGGTGCAACTATTGAAATTACCGTAAATGGTAAAAACTATAAAGGCACAACCGATAAAGACGGTAAAGCCGTAATCACTATTCCTGCAAAAATGGTTCCTAAAAAATACACTGCAAATGTAGCATTTAAAGGAACTGATAAATTAGAAGCTGATATAAATCAGTTTAAATTAACAGTTAAAAAAGCAACTCCTAAAGTAACCGCCAAAAAGAAAACCTTCAAAAAATCTATTAAAGTTAAAAAATACGCCATAGCTTTAAAAGACAATAAAGGTAAAGCAATTAAGAAGGCAAAAGTTACCATCAAAGTAGGTAAAAAGACATTTAAAGCAACAACCAACTCTAAAGGTAAAGCTGTATTCAAGCTCAAAAAATTAACCAAAAAGGCTAAATACAACGCTAAAGTTACCTACAAAGGAAACAAATACTTCAACAAAGTAACCAAAAAGGTTAAAATTACCCTCAAATAGAGATTTTTAATCTCTATTACTTTTTTATTTTTTCATATATACGCACCAAAACAAAACACCAGATTACAACACAACAACCAATCAAAATTAAGATTCAATCAATAATCATTAATATTATTGACACTACTATTTGTTTAATAAACCATTCTTTTCATTAAATCATAGTTATTTTGAAACCCGTTTCGACTTCATGTGTGAAGTCAGCTTCCCATATTAAATTCATCAACACTGCGAATTTCCAATTATTTTTTTCAAATTAACTATTTTTATATAATATTAAAATCAAAAATTTAATCACTAATATATGGTGATTAAATGAGAATACTTCTTATTCATTCTGATTATTTAAACTAAAATCGATGAAGCCCTACATGAAGGCTCCTTTGATGATTCTTTGGTAGTATTTACAAGTGTTGAAAAAGACGACGAAGATAATCCCGAAGGTATCGTTAAAAACTTAGTTAAAGAAATTATCAAAACCAATGATCAGGTAAACGCGGAAAATATCGTATTATATCCGTATGCTCACTTATCTTCTTCATTAGGTTCTCCAAAAGTTGCCGTTCAAATACTTAAGGATACAGAACAAGCATTATTGGATGAAAACTTAACCGTTAAAAGAGTACCTTTCGGATGGTATAAGGCATTTGAAATATCCTGTAAAGGACACCCATTAAGTGAACTTTCAAGAACAATCACAGCCGAAGCGGAAGAGGAAAAGGTTGAAAGAAAACCTTCCAAATGGCAAATACTTGAAGGAAACAAGATTACTCAAATTGATGATTTTGAATTCACAAACCATGCCTTCAAGCAATTGGTTGACTATGAACTTGGATGCGGAGCATCAGATGAAGGAGAACCTCCACACGTCAAACTGATGAGGGAAAAGGAAATCTGTGATTATGAACCTGCATCCGATGTAGGTAACCTCAGATGGTATCCTAAAGGTAAATTAATCAGAGACCTTTTGGCAGATTACGTTTATGACTTGACAGTCGACCGTGGTGCAATGCCGGTTGAAACTCCAATCTTTTATGATTTGGACAATCAGGCCATCTATGAGCATGCATACAAGTTCGGTGAAAGGCAATACAGAACCGACACCAAAAAGAAACTGATGCTTAGGTTTGCAGCCTGTTTCGGTGCATTCAGATTGATGTCTGATTCATATCTCACCTGGAAAAATTTCCCTGCAAAGATCTTTGAGCTGACCAGATACAGTTTCCGTTATGAGAAAAAAGGTGAAGTTGTAGGACTTAAAAGATTAAGGGCTTTCACAATGCCTGACTGTCACTCATTCTGTACCGACGTTCAGGCATCTTTAGAAGAATTCTCCCAACAGACCGACATGTGTATGCAGACTGGTGTGGACTTGAATCTGGACTTTGAGGTTATTTTCAGAGCAACCCAGGACTTCTTTGATGAAAACGAAGAGTGGATGTACGAAATTGCCGACAAGTTCAAAAAACCGATCTTATTGGAGATTTTACCTGAAAGACACCATTACTGGGTATGTAAAATCGACCTTGCAAACATCGATGCATTAGGCCGCCCTATTGAAAACCCTACTGTTCAAATCGATGTTGAAAGCGGTAAAAGATTTGACATCACATATCTCGGTGAAGACGGCGAGCAGCACAATCCTACAATATTGCACACCTCCCCAACCGGAAGTATCGAAAGGGTATTATGTGCAATGCTTGAAAAGACTGCACTTGAGATTAATGAACGCGCACCAATGCTTCCAACCTGGTTAAGCCCAATTCAGGCAAGAATATTGACAGTTGGAGAAAACCACAAGGAATTTGCTGAAGAGTTATACTCAAAAATCAACGCTTCCAACATTCGTGTCGACATTGATGACAGGGATGAAAGTGTAGGTAAAAAGATCCGTAATGCAGCAAAAGAATGGATTCCATACATTTTTGTCGTTGGAGATAAGGAAGCCGAAACAGGTAAATTCCAAGTGACCGTACGTGAAACCGGTGAAAAAGTCGACATGACAGTTGACGAATTAATTGATGAAATTAATGCTAAATGTGAAGGAAAACCTTTCAGAAGATTGCCTTTGCCAAAGGATATCTCAAAAAGGATTAACTTCCAATAGTTTATAAAAAATAAAAATTATAGTATAATATGGAGGAAATTTAATGGACAAAATGTATAGAATAGGAGAAGCTCTTATTGGCGACGGCCCTGAATTAGCACACATTGATTTATTGATTGGTGACAAACAAGGACCTGTTGGTCAAGCATTTGCAAATGGTTTATCCAATTTATCTGTAGGTCACACTCCTTTAACCAGTGTAATCAGACCTAACTTAATGACCAAACCGGCTACTTTAATCATTCCTAAAGTAACCGTTGGAGATTTGGATGATGCAAGTAAAATTTTCGGACCTGCACAAACCGCTGTTGCAAGAGCAGTGGCTGATGCAGTAGAGGAAGGATACATTTCAAAAGATATCGTTGAAGACATTGTAATTAATGTAAGCGTATTCATTGACCCTTCCGCTGAAAATTTCAGAAAAATTTATCAGTACAACTATGGAGCAACAAAATTGGCAATCAGAAGAGCAATGGAAGGATATCCTGACATTGATAAAGTTCTCGCAGAAAAAGACCGTGGAACCCACCCAATTATGGGATTCAAAGTCAAAAAGCTTTGGGCACCGCCTTACCTGCAGGTTGCACTTGACCTTAATGATGAAAATGCAATGGAAAGAATCATTGCCGATTTGCCTGAAAACGAAAGAATTTTAATCGAAGCAGGTACTCCTCTTGTTAAAAAGTTCGGTGTTGGAATCATTTCCAGAATCAGGGAGTTACGTCCTGACGCATTTATCATTGCTGATTTAAAAACTTTAGATGTAGGTCGTGTAGAAGTTAAAATGGCAGCTGACGAAACCGCTGATGCTGTTGCAATCTCAGGTCTTGGTACTATAGAATCTATTGCAAAAGCAATTCATGAAACTCAAAAACAAGGTATCTACTCAATCCTTGATATGATGAATGTAGACGGATTCCAGAAAAAATTAAAAAAATTGCCTGACGATTTAAAACCTGACATTGTTTTATTGCATAGGAATGTTGATATGGAATCCTATAAGAAAGAGCATGGTGAAGATGTTGGAGACATGACCGAATGGGGTAACATATTTGACATTAAGGAAATCATCAACAACAAGAAATCCGATAAGAAAGGTTTAGTTGCTGTTGCTGGTGGAATAGAACCTAAGAATGTTAAAGATGCAATCAGCAAAGGTGCAGACATCATCATTGCAGGAAGATACATTATCGGTTCCAGAGATGTAAGAAGGGCTGCTCAAGACTTTTTACAATACTTCGATCCAGATAAGGACAATATGAGACTTGCAATGGATGAAGATGAAAACATTAAAGTGAAAGATGACTAGGTAAATTAGATTCAATTCTAATTTACAACTATTTTTTTTAAAAGGAGTTTTTTTTATGGGATTTTGTAATTCTTGCGGACAGCCTATTGTAAAAGAAGACTATGGAACAAATAAGGACGGCAGTTTAAATCCTGAGTTCTGTAAAGATTGCTATCAAAACGGGGAGTATACTGAACCGGACATAACTTTAGAAGAGATGATTGTTCGTAAAACCAAAGAGATGATGGAAAAAAATCCTAGACTTGCTGAAACTCAGGCAACTGGAATCACTGCATTTTTCATTCCAAGTCTAAAAAGGTGGAATCCAGAGTTTCAGGATGACTATGAAACCCTTTAGGATCTGTTTAACATAAATTCTTTGACTCTGTTTGCGATATAGTCATCGTGGGATTGATGGGTTTTGATGTTATACAACTCATCCTGCAAATCATTGAATTTATCAACCAAATCATTATATTCATCTAAAAGTGAATCATAATCTTTTTCTAAACTTTCATTTATTTCATAGATTTCAGCATAGCTGGTTTTGGTGTTGAGGTTTTCCTGTTTCAAATGGTCATATTTTGTTGAAACTTTATCATAGCTTTCACGGATGGATAAGTGTTCTTCTTTTAAATTGGAACATTTGGTTTTGAGGTTTTTGTTTTCTTCCTTGATGTTGGAATATTTGGTTTTGAGGTTTTCATTTTCGGTTTTGATGTTGACAAACTTGGTTTTGAGGTTTTCATTTTCAATAATCAGCTTGGAATGCTTGTCTTTAATATTTTCATTTTCTTTTTTAAGTGAATCGATATTGTCTTGATGTAAATTTTGATATTTGTTTTCCATTTCGCTTAATGCTTCATTTTTACGTGCAATTTCTGCTTTAAGCTCATTGATTTCTTTTTCGAATTCCAAAGTAGGTGCCGGACTAGTATTTTTAAGTTGTTCTTCCAATTCTTTCACTTCCTCAACATGTAAATAATTAGCTATTTTCAATACTTCTATTTCTTCCTCTTTACTTTCGAATTCCTCAATTTCTGAATTTGGGATAATAAGAACTTCTTCCTTGTTTTCATAAATGTCTTCATTTTTTGGCACTGTAATTTGTATCTGCTCTGTAGTATATTTTTTCCTCTCACCATTTTTCAATGTTCTATTATACTCTCTGGAATACTTTTTTACAATACCCTTCCCTACTTTCATATTATCCCCTAGTTTCTAATAATATAATTTTGATTTTTTGATTTAATAAATATTTTGTAGAAAGATTTTGAAAAAGTATTACTTTTTTTCAAAAAATAGGTCAATAAGTAATACTTTAATCAAAATATTTATTATTCACTTAGTTATTAAATATATATGCATAAAAAATTTTTGAGGGATTAATGTGGGTAGTCATAAAAAATTATTTTTAATAATTCTTTTGGTGTCATTTTTCTTGTTTGCTCAAGTCAGTTTCGCCCAAAGCGATAATAATATGACTATGAAAGATGATTCGCATGATGTTTTATCTGTTGATGATTCAAATGACTTGCAAGAAAGCGATGTAAAAAACAAGACGGTATTTATTATCTCAGACAATCCGGGAACCAACATTATCGATTCGGCCAGTGATGAGATATATAATCAGGAAAAGTTATCTGGATTTAATTTGGTTGTCAGAAGCGGTGACCAGATAAAAAACATGGATGAAGATGAGCTTCACTCATTATTTGACAAATCCGATGCGTTTATTGGAGAGTGGGTCAGTACAGATGTCGATTCTGTTCTGACAAAGCTTTTAGGAAAATATCCTGAGTTGTCTCACAAAGAATTGTTTTTGATTTTGGAGCCCCCTTCAGGCAATGTGAACTCAGGATCAAGTTCAATTAAATTAATTAGAAACAATACCATTAATTATAATAAAATATTTGATTCCTTCACTGATGACGCCCTGATAAGTTATTTTAAAAATACAAAAAGAGGATTGAACTTCAATGAGGTAAATACATACATTACCACCAGTGGATCCAACTTTAACAATATTTTCAATCAGATGGTTCTTTATAAAGATATAAATGATAAGGAAAATCTCAAAAATCAAATCCTATTTGCATTAAATGTTTTAGGTTATGACTTCACATACAAAGCCCCTAATTTCACAGGCTCCAAAACTTATGGTATTTATCGAGACAGATGGTATTCGCTGGATGAGTATATTGCCACATTCTTTAACTGCTCAAGAACACGCACTGTTGGAATTTTGGAAAGTACCATGTATATTTCATCCCAACAGCTGCACCCTGTAAATGCGCTTATAGATTCATTGGAATTAAAAGGCTATAATGTTATTCCGGTTTATGCTGCAGGAGGGTCTGCCGAACAGTTAAGGGTTATGGTTGAGTCATGGACCAGTGCAGGAAGCGATATATCAGGATTTTTAGAGAACTCCTCTAAATATGACACATATGTCGATGCGATTGTCTCGATGGTTGCCTACGGTGTCGGCGGTGAAAATTTCACAAAGGCAACAGCATTCTTTGAGGAGATAGGTGTGCCGATTTTCAGAGCAATTCACTCAGATTTTGTTTCAAATGAAATGTGGGAGCTGGGCTCAACAGGTCTTACCACCGAGAAAAGTGACAAGTGGTGGCACATTACCATTGCCGAAACACAGGGAATCATTGATGCGAGTTTTATCGGGGGTCAGTCCAGTTATATCTCTGATGTAACAGGCGCAAGAATTGTTACATATATTCCATACCAAAGAAATGTTGACCTTTTTACCGATAGGATTGATGCATGGGTTGATTTGAAATACACAGGCAATGCTGAGAAATTGATTTCAATAATTTACTATAATTATCCTCCGGGTAAGCAGAATATCGGTTCCAGTTACTTGGATACAATAAAAAGTATTTATAATATTCTTAAATCATTGAAAAATGAAGGATATAATGTTGGCCAGTTGCCGAATAATGTTAGTGAATTGGAAGACTTGATGCTTAAATGCGGTATTAACGTAGCTAATTGGGCCCCTGGCGAACTTGAAAAATTAGCCAACCAGTCAGGGGTTACATTGCTGCCTGTCAGTGAATATAATGAATGGTTCAACTCATTGGATGAGATTGTAAAAATTCAGGTTCGCGAAGGTCCGGTTGCATATATTGGAGAGCTTTCAAGAAGGGCAGTTGAGCTTAACTATACTGTTACAATTGGCGATACCATTGATGACTGGTACAATCAGGTCGTTGCGCTATTGCCTGAAGAAAATTCTGCCGCTTCTAAAAGTGTTTTGCAAAATATCGTAAATGCATTGAAGCAATACACATCCACTAGGGATGAAAGTTATTATAACTTATTCCTGCAATACTTCAATGAGTTCAAAAAGCTAAATGTATCAGGTTTGAACGGATGGGGAGAAGCTCCAGGTAATGTAATGGTAATAAATAAAAATGGCATTGATTACTTCGTGATTCCTGGTCTGACATATGGAAACGTATTTATAGCTCCAGAACCTCAAAGGGGATGGGAATCGGACATCGAAAACCTTTATCACTGTACTGCAGTTGCTCCGACCCACCAATACTTGGCGGCTTATTACTATATGCAGACAAAATACCATAATGCAATGATATTTACAGGAAGGCACGCTACACACGAATGGCTTCCCGGAAAGGAGATTTTGCTTTCATCCACTGATTACGGTTCTGTTGTAGTCGGTGATGTTCCACAGTTATATTTCTATATTGCCGATGGTTTGGGCGAAGCTATTCAGGCTAAAAGAAGAGGTTTTGCAGTTATCATTTCACATTTGACATCTCCGATGTCATATACACATCTGTATGGCAATTTGACATTGATGGCAAATAGTCTGGATAATCCTGATAGATTACGTAAATTGATTATTGATAATGATTACTCTACAAATCTCGGCATGACAAAAGAGGAAGTGCAAGGGCTGTCAAATGATTTGCTTGTCCAAAAGGTTAATGCTTTCTTGACTTCAATGCAGTCCACACTTTATCCATTGGGTCTTCATGCCCTCGGAGAGCCTTGGTCTGAAGCAGATATAGCAAGTACGGTTTCAGCAATGCTATCTCAGGATTATGTACTTGAAAACAATCAGGGAACACTTAACCTATTCACTGAATTGGCAAACTGCTACTATTCAAAAGGATATAATCAATTGTCAGCATTAGAAAGAGAGGTCATACTGAACAAATCATATGATATTGTAAAGGCAATGATTTATTGGGATGTGGATACCGTCAATGGAGTTCTGATAAGTGAAAATGAGAAATTCAACAATCCTAACTTCCTGGCATGTCTCAATCTTGGTAAAAAATACATCGATTTAATTAATTTTTCAGTTTCAAATGAATTGGCCGCAATGGTTGACGGTCTAAACGGCAAATACGTTCCTGTTGGTGAAGGCGGGGAAATAGTAATAAAGCCTGCAATATTGCCGACCGGTAAAAACATGTTTCAGGACCAATCAAGCGAACTTCCAACAATGGAAGCATGGGAATATGCAAAAACTCTTGCATTGTTGACTTTAGCCGGCTTAAACGACACAACAGAAAAGATTATTATGGGAATCTGGTGTGTAGAAACCGCAAGAGATGACGGGGCATTGGTTTCAACAGTGTTATATCTTTTGGGAATGAAGCCGGTTTGGACAGATTCATCAAGTGCAGGTTATGATGATGAGGGAAACCCTACCGGTAAAAAGGTGGCTGCAATGCCTCAAGTAATAAAGTTGGATGATTTGACACGTCCTGACGGATGGGCTAAAAAGAGAATAGATGTTACTGTAATTACAAGCGGACTCTTCAGGGATTTATATTCATCACAATCAATTTTAATGGATAACGCATACCGTGTAGCGCTTGCAAGATCATACTTGACAATAACTAGGGATCAAGCATTGATGAGTTCCGTTGAAGGTAAATACTTAAAAGAGGCTCTTGAAGGAGTAATGGGAAGCATAAATTATTATGGTGTTTCAGATGAGCCTTTGGATTCAAATTATGTTGCACAGCACTGGATTGAAGACACATTATATTATCAAAGTGTTGGCTATAATGCAACATATGCAGGGGAATGTGCAATAACAAGGATATTTGCACCGCCTAACGGCGATTATGGTGCAGGTATTTCAAAACTGGTATCAATGTCATGGACATGGAACGATACTTCAGAACTAGCCGACTTCTACCTTGGAAGAATGGGAAATATGTATTCCAAAAACTACTGGGGAGATACCAATCCATTGGTATTTTTAAGAGCGCTTTCAAACTCAGATACAATCGTGGCCAGTCGTAACACCAATCAGTATGGTGTGCTTGACAATGATGACTTCTTTGATTACTGGGGTGGATTGTCCATGACTGTTGAAGAGATTTCAGGCAAGGCCCCTAAATTCAATGTCCTGATGTATGCCAATAAGAACAGTGCATATGTATCCTCTTTGGAAGAAGTGATGTATCAGGAAATCGCTGCAAGATATGATAACCCAGATTGGATAAAAGGTATGATGAAAGAAGGTTACAGCGGAGCCCGTTATATGTCAAACAAGTTCATAAGCAATTTGCACGGATGGCAGGTAACAAGGCCGTCAGCAGTAACGGATGACTTATGGAACAGAGTTTACAATACTTATTACAATGATAAGTATGGAGTTGGAGTTAAAGACTGGCTGATGAGTGGAAACAATGCATATTCCTTGATTTCAATGAGTGGAACAATGCTTACAACAATCCATGATGGCTATTGGAATGCCGACAAGGCCACAATAAGTGACATTGCAAATACTTGGGCACAGGCAACAATCCAAAATGGTGTTGCATGCTGTGACTGCAGCTGCGGAAATATTGCAATGATGCAATGGGCTGTACAGTATGTGAATCCGGATATTTTGGCTCAATTGCTTCCTAAATTATATGAAGCAACTAAAAATCCTGTATTTAAGAACAATACTCAGTCCACACAGCCTCCGGAAACTGAATCAAATAATAATAATCAAAAAGAGGCTTCATCACAAAATCCGGTTAAGGGTTCAACTTCCTCTGCCACCATTGCAACAAACTCAAGTTCTACAAATTCTCAATCAACTCCTCAAAATGGAGATAATGCACAAGGGGAAGCGTTTTCAAATGTGGGTGCAGGTTCCGAATCTGTTCAGGCTGGACAAGCTTCTTCAGAAGGTGCAGATGTTAAAAAATCAGTTGAAATTAATCCAATAACCTCACAATCCGCCAGTGAAGTGGGTTTGTCACTTGCTGCAGTTATAGCTATTTTATGCTTGATTATGGTCGTGGCTGTTGGATACTTTAGAAATGAAGATGATAAGGACAAAGTTCAAGATTTAGATAAATTATTTAATGAAAAATTATAGGTGAAGATAATGGATGCGATTAATATTTTATGGCAAGTCGGAATTCTTTCGGCAGTTTTAATTTTTGGAATCAAATTGGGCCTTGCAACAGGCCTTGCTAACATGTCAAAAAGATATTTGGCACTGGTGTCAATTGGATATGGTGCAGGAGTTTTGATTCTAACTGAAATCTCCTCATTTTTTACAGAACAGATTACAGATTTGATTTACACCTATAACTTTGAGTTTTTCTTAATAATGGCAATAATCATGATTTTGGCAGGAATATTTACAATACGCGAATACAAGGTATTTGAAAAAAATACTACTGCCGCCACATGCATGGCTATTGTTGCACCATGTCCTTGCTGTTTTGGTTCAATCATTGTAAGTATAATGCTTGTTGCACCTACTGTCGGTTTGGGATTAATGAATTTAAGCGTTATTGTAGCGTTAGCATTGGTTTTAACAATCGTTGTAACTTATTATGCATCAAATTATTTGGTCAAATTTATTGACAAACCGTATCCGATTGTGCTTGGCAATTTCATGTTCTTTTTAGGAATCTACTTCCTTTTATCAGCATTGTTCCTGCCGAACATAACTGCAATGATTCAAAATCCAATGGAAGCAATATCTATAGCTTCACCATATTCCCTGATTGGGGCATTGGCATTGGTGCTTATAATAGCGTTAATCGGTGGAGTAGTATCAAGGAGAAGCAGTAATTTTAATTAAGGTGATTAAATGGTATCAACAATTCCTGGAAGTGAAGTATTAACATCAACATTGAACATGATTTCACAGAGTCTGCAAATTCCTGTAATCATATTTTTAGTGGTTTTTGCGATTTTTGCAGTATTGGCTATTGGAGGTCTGATTTCAGAGTACACATCAAGAAAGAAAATCACTCCTGATTTGATTGAAGAGCTGATTTATGCAATAGCTAATGCAGGTTCATTGGAAGAAATAAAAAATATTATTCAAAATGCTAAAATTTATGAGTCCCAGAAGGTGGTTTTAATCAAGATATTGCGTTCAAATTCCTTGACTCAGGATTCAAGGCAGGCTTTGGCTAAAAAACTAATTGAGTTTGAGGAAAACAAATTCGCAAAATCCATCGAAAGGACTGATGTTGTGACTCGTATAGGGCCTACTCTTGGGCTGATGGGGACATTGATACCAATGGGTCCGGGTTTGGCGGCTCTTGGTGCGGGTGATGTGAATACATTGGCTAATGCGATTATTGTAGCATTCGATACAACAGTTGTTGGTATTGGTGCAGGAGCTGTGGCGTATTTTGTATCAAAAGTAAGGCGAAGATGGTATGAGGAGTACTTGTCTAACCTTGATGCCCTTGCAGAGGCACTTCTTGATAAATTGAATCAGTAAGGGGTTTTGGTCATGGTAAGAGATAAGAGTAAAAAACGTTTTTCAGAAGCTGAAGAAGACCCAATGGCTGGAACTTCAAATCTTGTAGATGCAATGCTGGTAATTGCAGTCGGATTATTGATATTTGTTGTGATAAGCTGGAATATGCAAAGCGTCGTATTTCAGGAGAATCAGAATCCTCAGCAGCAGATTAGTGAAAATTCTCCGGATGTAACCGAAGTTGCGGAAGGACAGGCCTTAAATGAAACTCCAGACACTTCAAACAGTTCAGGTCAAGGTTATATGGAGATGGGTAAGGTCTATAAAGACCCTTCAACGGGCAAGTTGATCATGGTTGAAGGTTAAAATTGTTATATGGTAATACTTTTTTCTTGCATTATGGCTTTATTTTAATGTAAAGTATTACTAAAATCCTTATTTTTCATTGTTATTTTATATTATAGTATTATTTTTTGCAAAAAATTGATTTTAGAAAGATTTATATTAGTATTACTTTAAAGTAAAATTGTACTAATAAAATTAATATAAATATAAATTATTTTATTACATTAAATTGGTACGAGAAATATATTTCAAGGGGAGTATTATGAAAAATAAAAAAATTTTGTTTATATCTATTTTTATTTTAATGATGGTTCTCTCAATTGGTGCAGTATCTGCTGAAGATGCAGATGATGCAATTGCATCTAGTGATGATAACGCTGTTCTTGAAGATTCAGAATCTACTATCTCAGGAACTGTTTCAGGAGGTGTGGATGTCGTAACTGAAAACCCTGATAAAGTTAGTGGGGAATTAAGCTATGATATTCCAGATGATGCAAAAACAATTAAGAGTGCTGATGTTTATGTGAATGTATATGGTGTTACAACTGATGATAGATATGGTGCTAATGTCAATACGACAATTAAAACCGCCAACGGGGATACACGATATAATGAAAGCTTATGCTTTGTTAATGATGAGGATGATCATTCTATTGTACATAATGTTAATGACCATGTTACCAAGGTTTATCTTAATTACATGATACATTATGACATTAAGAATCTTGTGACTGGTTTAAATGGAACTAAACTTACAATCAATGTTGATTCATTTAAAATGGAGAATAAATCCTTTGACGGTAGAATAAAATTAATTGCATTGGTTCTAGCTTATAATGGTAATAGTGCTGATGAAACAATTAGCTATTGGGTTAATGATAATCAGTTATGGACTAAATCCAATGTTACTTTAGTATATAATACAATAGGCAAATCAGGAATTTCTACTTTAACTAATGTTGTGCTGTCTAGTTCTGACGGTTCTTATAAGTTGAATGGTGAATTTTTAGGCGATGCGGATAAGCATGTTACCGGCAGTACTTATCAATATAATCAATGGGATGTCACCCGTTTAATTAATAGGACCAAAGACACTACTCTTAATGTTGCAGCTAGTGGAAACGGTCAATGGGGTTCAATTAGAAATTCACTTTCTGTTCTCACAATAAATGATATAAAATCCAGCATTTCATTATCTAATGAATATTCAAATGTGGCATTTGCAGGTACAAACAATACTTTATCAGTAAATGTCAATGCAAGTAAGGCGGGCAAATATATAGTAAGATTATTGGCAGACAATAATGTTGTCGATGAAAAAGAAGTTAGCCTCAATAATAATGTTTATAATTTATTATTGACTGACCCTACAATCAGGGCTGTTGATGAAACAACAGTATATGGCGCTGCTAATAAAAAAGTGAATTATACAGTAGAATTAGTATTAGATGGTACAATTGTTAATTCTACTACAATTTCTCTTCCTATTTTATATAATGGTAATTTAGGTAAGGATTTAGCTTATCCTTCAGGCGGATTGGTGTCTTTAGATAAAATTATCATTAACGGAGATATAGTTATTGATGCTAAAGATGTTTCCACTCGTTTACCTGGAACTGATCCACTCCGTAATAAAACTGATGTCTGGACTGTTAACCTTGATGAAAATTCAACCATTGTTAAATCATTCATTTATGTCCCTTACAACTGGTTTAATCCTAATCTTGCAACTGAAGATATAAACATGTTCAATGCGACTTTCAACGGTGTTAATATAACTCCAGTTACATTTTACAGGGATCAAGGCAATTTAGGAGGTTACGGTAATTATGGTTATGGAGTAGTAATTTATGATGTAACTGCTTTGATTAATAAATCAGGAGATAATAGCTTATTCTTAAGTAGGGCTGCTAAATATCCTGCACTTTATCCATCTGTTCTCGTTTATATGTACAATACCACAAACAGTGATATTATTAAAGAAATTTACATCAATGAAGGTGCAGATTTACTCGGTAATAGTACTTCAGCATATACCAATCTTGCTAATAGGACTTCTAAATTGGATTCAACATTCAATGTTTATTCAAAAGTAACCTCAAATGCGACACTTTATGTATTTGCATCAAATGCATTACCTGATTATGGAAGTGTCATATTCAATGGTGAAGAACACAAGAATGTATGGAATGGTGCATCTTCATGTACGATTTATTATGAATTGGATGTTACAAACAAACTCAAAGACAGTAACAGTGTTTCAGTTGTAGCTGCGGGTAAAGGTAATATTTTAGCCTTACAACAAATCATGGTTTTAACTAAAAACCTCAATGATGTTGAAATTACCCTTGTTCCTGAATACACAAGTGTTCCTTCAGCTTATGCAGGTACTAACAATGCAATAACCATAACAATCGAATCACTTAAAGCAGGCAAATTCAACGCTACATTATTTGCCGATGGTGTAAAAGTAAATATGACTGAAGTTGATTTGATTGCAGGTACAAATAAGTTTGTTCTTATTGATCCGACAATCAGGGCTGTTGATGAATCAACCGTCAATGGAGTCGCTAACAAAAAAGTCAACTACACTCTTGCATTATCTTCTGGTAAAAATGCAACAATTTCCATTCCTGTTTTATACAACGGTAATTTAGGCAAAGACTTAGCTTATCCTGCCGGCGGAATAGAATCATTCCTAAACAT
>CADBHR010000028.1 GCA_902794475.1 uncultured Methanobrevibacter sp.
ACGTTTCTTAAACCGTAACCTGCACCTTCAAGTTTTTGTGGAATGTCTAACATGGTTGCAATGTTAGATCCTTTGTAGTCTACAGATTGTGGGTATCTTCCTAATACTGCAGCTTTTACGAAGTTTGCGTCATAGATGTCTACGTCACAAATGTCAATAACAGATTGTACTAAAGCTGAAGCGGTTGATAATGGAGCTGCGGAGTACTCAGCACCTACGTCAATTCTTCTGGTTGGTACTTGTACTAATAACCTTTTTCCTCCGGAAATAGGTGTTACAACAGTATCGTCGCCATCTGCAACTTGGATAATACCTTTCATTTTGTCTGCGATTGCTTCTGCGTTATCTACAATAGCTAAATCTAATTCTCTTCCTAAGATTCTAGATTTGTCTCCACCAACAGATGCGGTTTTAACAGATTTTTCGAGTCCTTCTAAGTTTACTGCAACAGTTCTTTTAACACCTTTTACGATGCTTTCAATTGCAGGGTTTCTTAATGGACTGATAGCTTCGATTGGTACGTCAGATGCAATTTCGTTGCCTCTATCATCGAATAAATCGATTTTATCATCAAACTTTGCCATTTTTTCCTTGAGCTACAAAGCAAGTTTTTGCAATAGCCAGCCATATGGTATACAAATTTTATTTTATAAAAGATATAATATAAAGATTACCTATGAAATATTTTAGAAAAGTTTATAAAGTATAATAAAAGATTTTTTATTTAAGAAAAAATTGACCAAAAGTAATACTTTTAATTATCCATTAAAACTATTTTTTTTACAAAATTTCAAGAATAATTTAATAAAAATTTATTTAAATTAAAATATTAATGTTTTCAATTAAATTAAGTAAAAAAAGGCATTATTTTTAAAAATAAGGGAAAATAAAAAATTATTACTTTCAAGGTTTATAGTAATAAATAATACTAAAAGTAATACAAAACTTTTTTCAAAAAAATCATGTAATTTATAAATAAAATGAAAATAAAATTAACTAATATGCAACTTGTAGCAGATGTTGGAGGAATACCTGGAAGGGATTGTAACGGCTTTTGCAAATACTGTTACTTCAGAAAGGTGAAAGATGTAAAAAGTTTTGGATGTGCACACTGCCTGCCCAATAAGATAGGCTGTGAAAGATGCAGCAAAGGAGTTTCCGAAACCCAAGGAGATTTTAAGTCCCCATTTGAAGTTATTAATCAGGTCCAAACCGCAATGATGATGGGAATGCATCAAGGAGAAGTGAGTGCATACATCAGCGGAGGAGGAGATATAAGCTGCTATCCTCATCTGGAAACCTTAACCGCCAACCTAAACCAATTCTCAATATCCTCAGTATTGGGATACACCTGCGGCAAAGGCATCAGCGACTCCGAAATGGCTACAAGACTGATAAACAATGGAGTCAATGAAGTTTCATTTACAGTTTTTTCAACAGACCCCCAACTTAGAAGCGAATGGGTGAAGGACCCTAATCCTGAAGAGGCACTTAAAGCCTGCCAGATATTTTGTGAAAACATCAAACTGACAGGTGCTGCAGTCATCATCCCCGGTGTCAATGATGGAGATGTATTACGGCAAACCTGCAACTCTCTTGAGGAATGGGGTGCAAAAGGAATGCTTTTGATGAGATTTGCAAACACCTTCAACGAAGGACTGATTCTGGGCAATGAACCGATTATAAAAGGCATCGAGTCCCAACCTGTTGAAGACTTCGGCGAACTTGTAAGGCAAATCAACTCAGAATACAAGTTTAGGGTCAGCGGAACACCAATATGCGACCCCGAAACCGGCGGACCATTTGCAATCGCAAAAGATGAAAACGAAGTGTTCCTGCAATTCATAAAACCGATAACAGGTGAGGCAACAATCATTACCTCAAAAATAGCCGAACCATATCTCAGCAAAATCTTTGACAAGATTGATGTGGAGAACAATGTCAATGTCGTTGCTGTTGAAAAGGAAATAGCATGTCTGATTACAAAAGAGGATTTGGAACAGCTTGATCTGACCGAAATCAAGGATTCCGTCATAATCCCAGGAAGATCTTTTGTTCATCAGCTTGATGCCGAAAGAATCCTGAGTGCAGACGGTGTTGACAGGCTTATTGGCCGTGGTCCTGATACATTAACAGTAGACGGTGAGTTAAGCATTGACATGACTGACGAAAATGTCATAGAAAGGGAACTGGAACAGTTCAACGACCTGGTTGATGCCGTCAACTTCTTTGGTATGAAAAGAATTTAAAAAAAAAGAGAGTTAGTTAGAATCCTCGACAAGAGAACTCTCACTATTGATTTTAACCAAGATATAATCATACATTTTTGACTTTTTAATCTCGGCAATTTCTGATAACTTCTTGCCGTCAATGACAACGTTTCCGATGTCGGCAGCATATGTATCATAATTCAATTTTACACGTACCCCATTAAGCTGTGAGGTTACAGGTGTTGGAGAAATAACATCCTTGATTTCTCTGATTTGATTTTCAATTGCATTTTTTACAACAATGGATGGCACTAAGGGTGGGTCAAGAGTCATCTCACGTTTTTTGTCACTTAAAATTTGCTCAACAGTTTCAACTAGTTTATCAAGAGCACGAATATCCGGACCTCTTCTGAGCCTTCTTGGTATCCTTCCAAGGCCTCCCACATATGCATCGGCACCAGGAAGTTCTTCAACATCGATTTCAGGTGCTCCAGTTACAATTACCGGTATGTCAATATTATCATAAAGGAAAGCCTTTTCCTTGATGCAGTTTTCAAAACTGCCTAAAGCAAAAATGGCAATGTCATGCTCTTCAATCAAGTCACGTTCCTCTTCTGTGATTCCTGAAGTTCCTTTGCCGTCTCCCCTTGCAAGACCGATCATGTTATCCTTTGCACCGAATTCACGCAAATACTCTGAAATGTCACATGCTGCGTGAGGCAAATGGTGCCTTGCAAGTGTTGGTGAGACAATAGCTATTTCAGAACCTGCCATAGGAGCAACAGATAGCTTTGCCAATAACTCTTTGGACTTTTCTTCAATCTTATCAACATCTTCAAGAGGAACAGCCATGTTCAAGACCAGTTCCATTTGCTGAACACTGTCCTGAAGAATGAATCCACCCAAATCCTCTATAAGCTCTCTTATCTCTTCACTTTTGTGAACTCCACCAGTAAATATCAATGTTTCATACATTCCTAACACTCTCAAAAAATGCAATTGTAATAAATAATATTTATAATTTATATATTATATTAAATTTTCTAAAATGCCGTATCTCAATTCTGCCTTATCGAAAGGATTTTTGGAAATGGAATTGTGCGATGGAATTTCAACAAGATTTTCGCTTTCAATAACATTATCCTTTAGATAATCCGGATATATCACATAATCAAATTCATCTGAAACTATAGTGAAACCTGCATCCAGAACAATATCCTTTAAAAATTCGGAATATACCTTGACGTTGACATCTCTTTTGAAATCGGAATTCAAGTATTTCCTGCAAAGGTCGTAATCATCAAAATATGACAATATCTCCTCATCACTCAATTCATTGCCTGCAAGGGCGGAAATCTCTTTGATGCTTTCAAAAATCTGTGTTGACGTATTGATCTTGATTTGAACTGCATCCATTTCGACTTTGCTTTCCGAAAGTAGAATTGCCAAATCCCCGTCGCTTTTTTGGGGAAACTTATTTACGACATAATCCTTGATGCCGGCAAGCCTTACGATTTCTTCACACATTGGGGTTGTGACTATTTTCATGAATATCATTATATAATTATTTTAATATAAATTAATTCATGAAGGTGACATTGAGTTTTGAAGAAAGTTCAAGCAGTGACGTTTCCATTATGGTTGATGCCCTGAGGGCAAGCACAACAATAACACTGGCATTGAACAATTTTAAAAGGATAATTCCATGTTTTACCCCTGAAGAAGCTCTGGATTTAAAGGAAAAAATTGGAGGAACCCTTGCAGGCGAGCGCAACGGAAAGCAAATTGAGGGATTCGATATTGGAAACAGTCCCTGTGCACTTAAAGATTTGAAAAATTCGGAAGATACTTTAATCCTGACAACAAGCAATGGAACCAGGATTCTTGAAAACATGGCCTCAAGGGTATTGGTCGGTTCAATGGTCAATGCCGAGGCAGTTGGTCTGAAAAGCATACAACTTGCCAGCACACATATTGATGTGGTTATGGCAGGCGTTAAAGGAAAATTCGCAATCGAGGATTTTCTTGCTGCAGGAGAGATATTATACTGCATTAGTGAAAATCTGGATGGGTGCAAGTTAAGTGAATATGCACAAACCGCAATCTTGGCAACAAGAGATTATAAACTGGTAAAAGAGGCATTTTTAAATTCAAGAACTGCCAAAAGATTAATCGAACTTGATTACATAGATGATGTCGAACTGTCAGTGATGAGAAACATAACCGACAATGTTGCCATATATCATGATAATGAATTAACTTTATATATTTAGATTTCATAATAATATAGATAATATAATTATACAAAGAAGTGTTTTTTTGAAAAGAGAATGTTTAAAAATTATAGGTACCGCTCACGTATCACAGGAAAGTGTTGAAGAAGTAAAAGATGCAATCTACGAACACCAACCTGATGTGGTTGCCATCGAGCTTGACAGAGGCAGATACACTAAATTAAAGCAAGAGATGATGGGCATCGAACAGGACGATACCATTTCAGTTACTAAAATCATCAAAGAAAATAAGGTCGGATTGTTTTTCACAACAACACTTTTAAGCTACTTCCAGTCCAAAGTAGGAGCTGAACTGGATGTTGCACCAGGTTCTGAAATGATTGGTGCAATCGAAGCTAGTGAAGATTTGGGAATTCCAATAGCCCTAATCGACAGAGACATTACCATAACCCTGCAAAGGGCATTGAACAAAATGGGCTTTATGGAAAAGGCCAAGTTCATGGTTAGCCTAATCGCTTCCGTTTTTGGATATGGCGATGACGAGGATGTAGATGTTGAAGAGCTTAAAAATCCCGACAATCTGGATGAGCTAATGGAAATGTTTAAGGATGAGGCTCCTAGCGTTCATGAAGTACTTGTTCATGAAAGAGATGCATATTTGGCTGGAAGCATAATGAGAATCCCACAGGACCATGTCATCGCAGTCGTTGGAGCAGGACACAAGCCAGGAATTGAAAGATATCTGGACAACCCTGAGACATTGCCTAACCTAAGAGATTTGGAAGTAATCAAGGAAAAGAATGGAATTCCATGGGCTAAAATAATTTTGGCATTAATACCTATCTTATTTGTTGTGATATTTTTTCTGGCATATTTTAGCGGGATAAACATCACATGGAACATTTACGAGTTCATAGCCATCAGCATGATAATGGGATTCATCGGATCAATTCTTTCAGGCTCAAAAATCCAGTCTGCAATCGTTGGAGGATTGGTTGCTCCATTGACCATCATTCACCCCCTGCTTGCTGCCGGATGGTTTTCAGGATTGTGCGAAGCAAAGTTCAGAAAAGTCAGACAAAGCGACATCAAGAATTTGGCCCATGTTGAAAGTTTTAAAGACCTATGGCACAATAACATATTCAGAATACTTCTTGTAGTTATTGGAACTAACCTGGGAGTAAGCATTGCAACCTTGGTGATTTTGCCTTCAAAAGTTTTCATACCCTTATTCATGAAAATATTTGGCGGGTAATAATTAATTTTAAATAATATATTGATAATATTATAATTACTATTGATTTTATAATGGAAAGACCATGTATTTAATATTTCGTTGTGACTGTGGAAGAGCATTATATGCAAAGGAAGGCGTGGCTACACGCAAATGTGTATGCGGAAAGACGTTGAAAGTTAAATCAAGACGCATATTCCAAAAGGTTGCTACAAGAGAAGAAGCATCCGAAGCAGTTCAAGAAATGCAGGACAAAATATATGGAAACACTGGCTTTATGAGAGCCAGCGAATTGAAATAGTTTTAATGGTTTGTTAAAAATGATTGGGACGACACTCAAAATAATTATTATATTAATTTTAATAATTTTCACCGGATACTTATCAATGGCAGAACTTGCCGTCGTATCCATTAGAAAGGCGAAAATGCAAAAATACTTAGAAGACGGAAACAAAAACGCACAAATTGTTTTTGATTTATTAGAAGACCCTAACGAATTTTTATCAACAGTACAAATTGGAATTTCATTGATTGGTGTTTTGACAGGTGCATTTGGTGGAGTAACATTAGCTGATCCACTAGCCCAATATATTTCTTTTATACCTTATAGCGGCCCCGTAAGTGTTGCGATAGTTGTTATTGTGACCACCTATCTCACATTGGTTATTGGAGAGATTGTGCCAAAGGTTATCGCATTGAATGACCCTGAAGGAATTGCCCTAAAAGTTGCAAAAAGTATGGTGATTCTTGAAAAGGTTTCAAAGCCTGTCAGCTTCATTTTAGCCAAATCAAGTCGTTTTCTCTTATGGGCAATGAGAATTGAAGATAAAAGCGAAGATGTTGTAACCGAAGAAGAAATCGAACTGATGATTAAGGAAGGAAGAGAAGACGGAACTATTGAAAAAGAGGAAGAAGACATCATCAAAAGGGTTTTCAAGCTTGATGATCAAAAAGTTGAAAGCATAATGACTCCTAGAAATGAGATAATATGGATTGATTTGGAAGACGATAGGGAAATCAATAAGGTAAAAATTATCGAAAGTAAAAGGTCTATTTTCCCGATAGCTTCCGGAGAGCTTGATGATTTCATCGGAGTCGTTCAGGCAAAGGATATCCTCTCAGCAATGTTCAGCGGAGACAAATTTGATGTGCATAAAATAGTAAAGGAACCATTAGTGGTTTCCGAACACCTTGAAACCTTGGAATTGCTTAAGGAATTCAAGGAAAATCAGGGATATGTCCATATGTCCCTTGTGGTTGATGAATTCGGAAGTGTGGAAGGATTAATCACATTGAACGACTTGCTTGAAGGAATTGTAGGAGACATTCCTGGAATTGATGAGGAAGATGAACCTGAAGCGATTCAAAGGGCAGACGGTACATGGCTTATCGATGGAAGATACCCAATTGATAAATTTAAGGAACTGTTCGAATTTAAAGATTCATTACCAGATGAGGAAGAAGATAACTATACCACATTAGCAGGATTCATTCTCAGCATAAGCGGTACAATTCCTACTGAGGAAGACGTATTTGAATGCGGAAGGTTTATCTTTGAAATTATAGATATGGACGGCCATCAAATCGATAAGGTTATCGTTACTGACTTGGGGCCTGAAGAAGAAATTAATGAGGAATAAAAATGGATGCATCGATAATTATACAAGTCGTTTTATTACTTGTTGGATTTGTATTTTTAATCAAAGGATCTGATTTTTTTGTTGATGGAGCCAGCAGCATTGCCTCTATTTTAAGAATACCTACAATTATTGTTGGTTTAACAATTGTGGCATTGGGAACAAGTGCTCCTGAAGCAGCAGTTTCCATTACTTCATCACTTACAGGAAGCAATGCAATGGCTGTGAGTAACGTTATTGGAAGTAACCTGTTTAACATATTAATGGTTATTGGTATTGCTGCACTTTTAAGTGAATTAGTAATGGAAAAAAAGGTTCTTGAAAAGGATTTGCCATTCCTTGTGGGAATTACCATATTATGGGCAATTTTCATCCTAATAGGATGGGACATAACAAACATTGAAGGAATAATTTTACTTATCATTATGATTGCATATATTGCATATCTTGTTTACGATACTAAAAAATCCGGAGGGGCAACTGAAGTCGAAAAACCAAAATACAGCCTTCCATACAGCATTATCTTCATACTTGTTGGACTTGCAGGCATCATAATCGGTGGAGATTTGGTTGTAGACAGCGCTTCAGCTATAGCAATAGCATTCGGAATGAGTGAAACATTGGTAGGTTTGACCATCGTGGCAATAGGTACCTCTTTGCCTGAACTTGTGACCTCACTTACCGCTTTAAAGAAAGGGGAAAACCAGATGGTCATAGGTAATGTAATAGGATCAAACATATTTAACATATTGTTCGTACTAGGTGCAAGCAGTGCAATAAGCGCAATACCACTGGACTCAAGCATGCTCGTTGATGTCCTATTCATGATATTCGTTACATTCTTATGCTTTGTATTCGGTAAGACACAGGACAAATATGATAGAAAAGAAGGAGCTATTTTAATTGCTTTATTTGTAATTTATATGGCCTTCGCAATTTTGAGAAATTAAATCTTTTAACTCACAGGCCTTGCAAATGTTAGAGGAAGTCGGCTCACCACAGACTTCACATTCATTAAGGCTTGGAGTTACATCATTTTCAAACATTAAAATCTGTTTAAATGACTCCATCACATTATTTTTTACACCAGGATACCGGTCTTCACTGACATTCAGGAATTCCTTGATTTTAGCCCTAAGGGACAGATGAGAATACGGACACTCATCCAGATGAATATCTATATTGTTTATTACGGCCCACATTCCAACCTCCTTTTCAGGAGTGTTCCATAACGGCTTGATTCTTGGAACAAGTTTGGGATGAATCACATCAAGTTCCGGGCCGAATTTGGAAAATTTGATTGTATCTCCACGAGCAAAGCTCATTAAAAAAGACTGTATTTCATCATCAAGGTTGTGGCCAGTAGCTATTTTATCCGCACCCAACTCATATGCAGTCTTATTTAAAATATTTCTTCTGAATACCCCACATGGAATGCATGCACTTTTAAAATCAGAGTAAATGTCATCCAAAGCAAAACCCTCTTCTGATTTGAATGACTTTTGGACAAGTTCCACATTCAAGTCATAGGCGTTTTGGACAGCAGAATCAATACCATGCTGCCTATAGCCTTCAATACCTTCATCAACGCTGACGGCAACCAAATCAAAATCCATAAATTTCTGATAATTCTTCAAGGCATGCAAAGTCAATACACTGTCTTTACCTCCAGACAATGCAACCGCTATCAATTCACCTTCTTTTATTAACTCATAATCACGAATCAGATTATTGATTCTTGTAAAAATCATTTCATTAAATTCGTCTTTGTCTAACTTAACCATTACTAAATTAATTTATAATAAGATAAATAAATAGGTTATAGGTGAAAAAATGATAACTTGTGATTTTGCAATATTGCCAGTCGGAACCGAAACTACAGAATGTAAAGACTATGTAACAGCGGCAGTCCAGTCAATTAAAGATTCCAGACTCAACTACCAATTAACCGGAATGGGGACACAAATAGAAGCTGAAAATCTAGAAGAATTATACTCTGCAATTGCAGCCGCCCAAGAGGCCATTTTTGAACTTGGAATCGGAAGAGTGTATACAGTCATAAAAGTAGATGACAGAAGAGACTTGAAAAACAGAACCCTAAATGCAAAAGTAGATACCGTAAACGAAATGTTGAAATAAACAATTGATTTAAAAAAAAAAAGTGAATGAAAGTTAGAATTTAATCTAACTCATCAGAAGCAGTTTTCACTGCTTTAATAACAAGATCCAAATCCTCTTGGGTCAATGATGGATGGACCGGCAGGGATATTACATTATCTGCTGCAAATTCTGCATTCGGACAATATCCTTCAAATCCTAAAGTCCTATAGATTGGCTGATTATACAATGGAATTGGATAGTGAATTCCTGTTCCAACACCACAATCGTTAATTATGTCAACCCAATCATCACGGTCCCCTTTTTCAACCATGATTGTGTATTGGTGATATACATGTTTTGATCCGTCAGCACAATAAGGAGTGATGACACCGTCAACATCTTTTAGACCCTCATTCAAGTATGCTGCATTAGCTATTCTTTTATCATTGAACTCATCAATTTTATCCAATTGTGCAAGGCCTATTGCTGCAGAAATATCAGTCATCCTAAAGTTGTAACCTATTGCATCATGGTGATATCTGACTGTTGCCCCATGGGCTCTGAACATTCTTGCGTTGTCAGCCAAATCTTCATCATCAGTGGTGATAATTCCTCCCTCTGAAGTGGTCATATTTTTTGTAGGGTAAAAACTAAAACAGGATATGTCTCCGATACTGCCTACTTTTTGACCATTGAAAGTTGCCCCATGGGCTTGTGCAGCATCTTCAATGACAATCAATCCATATTTTTCAGCTATCTTATTGATTTTATCCATGTTTGCAGACTGACCATATAACTGGACAGGCATGATGGCTTTAGTATTCTCGGTAATTAAATCTTCAAGTGAATCAGGATTTAAAGTGTAAGTTTTTAAGTCTATGTCTGCAAATACCGGCTCTGCACCAGTATAGACAATTGAATTCCCACTTGCAATGAATGTGAATGGAGTTGTGATTACTTCATCACCAGGACCTATGTCACATGACAGCAATGCAACATGTAAAGCTGCAGTTCCTGAGTTAACAGCAATACCATATTCCGCTCCAACCCAATCTGCAAATTCTTGCTCAAATTCCTCTACTTTTGGTCCTTGAGCAATCATTCCTGATTTTAATACTTCAACTACATTTTCAATTTCTTCTTCGCCAATAATTGGTTTAGCAATAGGAACTTTAATGTCTGACAAAATTATCACCAATTTAATTAAATTAACATACTATATATTTAAATCTAATAATATTTAAAATATAGTTATTAAAAAAAAACTAAAAGTGAGAAGTGATGGATGAATATAAAATAGTTAGTATCGAAGAGGGATTAACAAAAATAGAATTTCCAGAATATGAAAAGGTTTCATCAGCCGCACCAGTATTTTACAATCCCCATATGGAACTGAATAGAGATTTATCTATTCTTGCAATCCAAGTATTCCAAAAAGAGCAAGACCGTGAAATAAACATTTGCGATTTGTTTGGAGGAAGCGGAATCAGAGGCGTGAGATATAAAAATGAGATTGATGGTGTCGGCGAAGTTTCAATCAATGACATAAGCGAAACAGCAAATCATTATGAAAAACACAACATTGAACTGAATAATTTGACTGATATTCATGTGTACCAGCACGACGCCAGCATGTTCCTGAGGATGAAACGAGGAGAATTTGACGTCATTGATATCGATCCATTCGGCACACCTTCACCATTTCTAGACTCAGCAGGGTATTGCGCTCGAAGAAACTCCCTAATGTGCGTCACCGCAACCGACACATCAGCATTATGCGGAACATACGAAGAACCCTGCATCCGAAAATACAATTCAAAACCTTATAAAAGCGAATACTGCCATGAAACAGGAATCAGAATATTGGCCGGTTTTGTTGCACTCACTCTTTCAAAATACGCCAAATTAATTGAAGTGAAAATGTCACACAGCACTGAACATTACATGAGATTATACCTTGAAATCAAAAAAGGTTCAAAAAGGACTGACGAATCCCTGAAAAACATCGGATACATCAGCCACTGCAAACATTGCCTGCACAGACAAACCAGCACTGGACTTGCCAGTCCAATTGATGAGGTTTGTCCAGTCTGCGGCGAAAAACTAGTTCATGCAGGACCACTATGGCTGGGAAAAATTCAAGACGGCGAATTTATCCAAAAAATGATTGATGAGGCAGCCAATAAAAAAATCAATAGCGAAAAAGAAGCATTGAAACTATTGAACAAATGTCTTGTTGAGTCTGATGCTCCTGCAACATTCTACGATGTCCACAGCATCTGCAAATCCTTAAAGATAAGTGCTCCAAAATTCGAATTAATATTAAATGAACTTGAAAAGGAAGGATTCAAAGCCCTAAGAACCCATTATAACCCCATTGGAATTAAAAGTGATGCGGGAATTGAAAGCATAAAAAATATTCTAATTAAACTAAATAATATTTAGATAAATTCTAAAATTATGCAATTGAACATAAAAAAATCCAATAGCCTTATATATCAATCAAATTTTAAAAAAAAGGAGCAATATAAAAATTACATAATATCTATTGTTTAATAAAAATTAATAAAAAATTAAAAAACTAGACAAAGTTTTATATATTATAAAAACATTAGTATAAATTATATGGTTAATTTACAAATTAACTAAATATTTAAAAATAAACTATAGGGAGATATAAATAGTGAAAACTAAAGATAATGTAGTAAAACTTGATGATACAGACATTAACATTTTAAAAATTATCAATGAAGATGTAAGAACATCTTACAGACAAATATCTCGCAGTTTAGATGTTTCTGTTGGAACTGTTCACAACCGTATTGACAAAATGGTAAAATCTGGAGTAATTAAAAAATTCTCTCCAGTCATAGACCATGAGAAATTAGGTTTCGTTTTAACCACCATTATCGGCGTAAGAGTTAAAGGTGGAAAACTTAAAAATTGGGAAGAAAAAACCTTCTTTAATAAAAATGTTGTTGGAATCTACGATGTTACTGGAGAATACGATGCATTTTTAATTGCTAAATTCAGAAATACCAATGAATTAAATTCATTCATTAAAGAATTATTAAAAGACCCAATTATAGAAAGAACCTATACTCAAACTGTTCTTGACGTTATTAAAGAAGATATGGGATCATCCAATATCTTATAATTTTGTTTCAAAAAAGTGGTTTCAACCAAAACTACTTTTACTTTTTTCTTATTCTTTTTTTGTAAAAAATTTTTTTCATTCTTAAAAAAATATTGTCGTGACAAAGCTGATTTTATTAGGTATTTAAATAAAAAGAGATACAAATATTATAATATTTAAATTAATTTAAATAGAGGTTATGAAATTGGCAGTTTGCTTACCCGATACTCAGGACGATGCTCCCAGCGTGCCTATAAAACTAACAAGAGTAGGTGTTACAGGAGTTAAGAAATTATTACAACTTAAAAGAACAAATAAAAGACCTATAATACTGGTACCAACTTTTGATGCATTTGTTGATTTACCAAGTGATCAAAAAGGCGTACATATGTCCAGGAACCCGGAAGCCATTAGTGAAGTCCTCGAAGATGTAGCTAAAGACTCTACCGTAGACGTTGAATCATTATGTGCAAAAATAGTTGACAGAATGATGACCAAACACGAATATGCAGAACGTGTTGAAATATCAATGACAACTGATTTTATGTTCATGAAAGAATCCCCAGTTACCAAAAACAAAACTCAGGAAATGGCACATCTGAAAGCCAAAGCAATTGGCCTAAGAGATAAAAATGGTAACGTAGACATTAGAAAAAGCATAGGTGCAGAACTTATTGGAATGACCGTGTGTCCATGTGCACAAGAGTCAGTAAGAGAATCCGATAAGACCAAACTATTAGAATTTTTAGATGAGGAAACCACTCAAAAAGTTTTAGACACAGTCACTTTCGCTTCACATAACCAAAGAGGAGTGGGAACATTATTAATTGAAGTTCCTGAAGACAAATATGTGAAAGCAGAAGATTTAATTGACATTATTGAAACTTCAATGAGTTCCCCAGTTTGCGAATTACTCAAAAGGCCTGATGAAAATGCTACAGTAATGAATGCTCACAGAAATCCTGTTTTCGTTGAAGATTGTGTGAGAAACATGATGGAGAAAATAGTTCAAAAATATTCTGATTTCCCTGATGACACATTGATTACTGCACGCCAGGAAAACCAGGAAAGTATTCACAGACATAACGCTTATGCTGAAAAAGTAACTACACTTGGAGAATTAAAAGCCGAATTAAATATCTAAGGAAATGATTTAATGAAAAAAACTTATGAACTTGCAGGACAAGTAATGGGATTTTTCGATGCATTTAAAGGGTCAAGACCTGCGATAGATAATGAAAGGATATTGATTGTCAGAGGAAGATCCAGAAAAGTTCTGCCCCTCAATGAATTTGACTCAAAACTTACAGAAATCGGGGAAATTCTGGGTGGAACTGAATTGGACGCCACATCTGAAAAAATTTCAGAGATTCTTGAAGTTGGAGACAAAAATATCAAAAGAAGCGAAAATGTTACAGGCGATGTCGACAGCAAGGGATTCATGAGAATGAAAGAGGAACTGGAATCCATGGGTCTTGTTGTTGAATATAAAGTATTTGAACTTCCAAATTTTGATGTTATCATCGCAATTTGGGAAGACAAAAATGAAATTCCTCCACTTTATGTGGAAGTTACCGTTTCTGAACGTGAAGATTAAATATGACAACAAATTTAACTAAAGAGGATATTCTCCAAATATTAAATGCAAATGACAGTGAAATCCTTAAATACATGTCAAAAACAGTACAATATAGGGAGAATAATCTTATTACTTATTCTAAAAATATTTTCATACCATTGACTGAAATCTGCAGAAATGACTGTGGATACTGTAATTTTAAAAAGCACGACCCTGACGTCATTCTTTTAAAAAGCAAAGATGAAATTTTAGCTGATTTGAAAGAAGCCGAGAAATATGGGTGCAAGGAAGCGTTATTTACTTTTGGAGAGGATGCCGATGAGGAAGAGGCAGTCCGTTTAAAACTGGCAGAATACGGATATGAAAAGATGATTGATTATGTCATTGACATCTGCCAGATGACACTTGACAAAACTTCTCTTCTGCCTCATACCAATGGCGGAAATTACTCCTATGAAGACTTAAAAAGGCTGAAAGAAGTCAATGCTTCAATGGGTCTGATGCTTGAAAATTCCTCTTCAAGACTGATGGAACTGCCTGCCCACAATAAAAGTCCAGGCAAAGATCCGAAAATCAGATTGGAAACCATTGAAAATGCGGGAAAACTTAAGATT
>CADBHR010000029.1 GCA_902794475.1 uncultured Methanobrevibacter sp.
AATAAAATTACAAATGATCTAATCGTGAGGAAGATGCAAACCTGATTATTATGGAATTTTGAAAAATAGAATTAATAAAACATTGTATTAACTTTTTGTAAGTAATTTTTGTATACATACCCTATTTCTTGCTGTATTTCTACAACTTATTATCGGAACTTTCTGGTGAATAAATAATGAGGTATGCATCGCAAGATAAAAAAATCCTTGATGATAATGAATCAATTAAAAATAGCTATTTATATATAATTTAAAAAAGTAAAATAGTATTAATTAAATTAATTGAGGTTATTATATGAAAGGGCATGCGAAAGTTGTCATACTTATGTTCTCTCAACACTACTTTTTATCGAGCTCATGTTATAAATATTTTCATCTACACTTCACCAGTACTTTTTTTTAACTCCATAAATTTTATTACTTATTTTATATAAAAAATATAATAAATAATATAATATTTGACTCTTTCAAAAACTTTGTTGATTTGAAATTTTTTAATGAAAATTAGTGTTGAATTATTGATTTTGTCTAAAAATAGTTAAATTTAATAAAAAGGTGGAGTAAAAGTTTTTATTATGCGAAAACAAAAAAAAATTTACTCCAAATAGTATTTTAGATGTTAAACAATATATATTTTGTGATTTTGATGATGGATTTGTCCTTTCAGATCCTCGATTTGTGAAAATCTTTAAATCCTGTCAAAAGGTCCTAAAATCTTTTGATTTAAGTTTTAAAAAGGACGTTCCTTATTTTAAAATGAGTTTAGCTCGATGTCCCCATTGTAGAACTCGTCATATTGTAAAATATGGTTTTACAAAAAGAACATTAGTATTTAAAGAAATAAGTAAAACTAAAGTCAAGGTTCAACGTTATATTTGTAAAAGATGTAGTAAAACCTTTCAAACTGATTTAACAAGTCTTGTTGATAAAAACAGTAATTTTACGAATGAATTGAAAAGTGAGTCCGAACATTTAATTTCTTATTATCTGGGAAGCTTGAAAAATGTTTGTAAATCATTTAAAAAATTCTTTGGAATCACTGTTTCACACCAAACAATTGAAAATTGGCTTTTTGTTAATGAAAACATTCTAGAATTTGATTTAGGTCGTTGCTCGGGATATTATGTCTTCGATGTAGAATGGATTAAAATCAATGGAGAATGGAAATATCGACACAAATTACTTGATTCTATTTCAAATTGCATCGTAGCCGATGCAATTTACGATACTGAAGATGAAAATACTGTTGAGAAGTTTTTAAGAGAATCTACAGCAAATAAAAATAAAATTGCAATCACTACAGATTTAGATAAAAAATATGCCTCAATTATTCTAAAACTAGGTTTTAAACACCAATTATGTATTTTTCACACGAAAAAAAGTTTAAATAAATAATTAAAAACTTTTAAAGAGAAAAATCAGATTTCTGACGAAGAATATCAAGAATGTCACAAACAACTGAAAATGATCAAAGATTTATTCGATTTAAATGATTACGATGAATTCAAAAAAGAAGTACAATCTTTAATTTATCGTAAAGATGATTTTCATCCAGTTATTTATAAAATAATCAGAAAATCAATCTCACCACGATATAAAAGCTTCATCCATCACTTAAAAGATAAGAAAATTGAAAAAACAAGTAACAAAATTGAAAATGCCTTTCAAAAAACAATGCCAAAATCTAGAAAACGAACATTCAAGACCAAATGAGGTGTTTTAAAACGAATCTATCGCAGAGATCTAATTTGGAATGACAATCGCAAAAAGGATTTTAAAAATCAACAAAGTTTTTGAAAGAGTCAGAAATTCTATTAGCTGCTGAATTAAAAATACAAAAAGTTAAAATAGAGTTAATAAATAATTTTGAAAAAGACATGAAAAATGTTTCTGAACTTGTATCTATGGAAGAAGATCTTGAAGTCTTAAAAGATGAAATAGATGAAATTTCAACTCTTTTAGATGAACGTATTGAAATTGAAAAAGAAACATTGAAAATTAAATCTTAAACATTTAAAGGAATGCATTGAGTTTTATTTCAATCATTCCATTCCTTTTTTTATAAATTCACGACCGAAAACTTTCACTAACCATTCATGAATTTTAATTGTGTAATCCTTACTAAGCAATATGGATTCATTAACTTCCTTTACAACATCTCCCTCTTTAACCTCACCCAAAATATGGTGAATCGGGATTGTGCAATTTCTGATTCCTTTTGACCCGCTTCATGTTGGCGTTGGCATAATTACAAGTAATTCATTCTCGATTCTGAAAATTAATGTGAAAAAGTATAACTCCATGAAGAGTAAGTTTAAATAAAAAAAAACAACATAGTTAAATTGATGGCAAAAAATGAATTAATAAATAACTTAAAGGGCAGACATGTTGCAATAACCGATGGTGTTTTTGCAATCGCAATGACAATTCTTGTTTTGGAAATTGCAGTACCTACAATAACTGAAATATCATCCGGTGTTGCTTTAGGAGAATATTTTATAAATTACTTGGCGCCGTCCATCATAATATATTTCATAAGTTTTTATCTGGTATACAATTTCTGGGAAAACACGGTTATTCTCTTTAATTTTAAAAAAATAAACATTACAATATTGACATTAAACATGCTTACAATGGCAACCGTCTGTTTAATACCGTTTGCAACAGGATTTCTCTTTATTCTACAAATATACTGACGTGAACATATTCTTTTCATTGTTGATATTGATTATCAGCTTATTATACATTTTAATATTCATATTAGTGGTCAGGTATAATTTTAAAGATTATTTCGACAAGAAAGATGAAATAAAAACCGCAATATCTGATAATTACGATGATGGAATGGAATTGGACAATTTAAAATTATATGTCAAAGGAGTGACATTGACATTATTATACATCTTGCTGGCCCCGGTCATTGGTTCACTAATATCACTTGTGTTTGCGTTCGTATCTCCACTATTAAGCGTATTGTCATTCTTAGTGATTTTAATTTTAAGATTTATAATCCGTATGAAACGTTCCTCTAAAGATCATTTGGAAGACATTAAATTGACAGATGATGAAAAGGAATTCATAGGCAATATTAGAGAATGCATTTATTGTGAATGAATAATTTTCACTTACATTCAACTTTTTACTTGTGACTGTTATCAAGTGTAACAATAAATTTTTTAAGCAAAAATTTCAAAATGTGAAATTCTTCCATGCTGAAATAGTTCAATAATTGTGATTCACTTTCGTAATCAATATCCAGAACTGTTTGAATCATTTCAAATCCCTTATCGTAGAGTGAAACTAATTTTCTTCGTCTGTCATTTTCATCTGTTTTTCTAATGATTAAATTTCTTTTTTCTAAATTATTAAGTTCACGAGTCACTGTTGCTTCATTAACTCTTATCATTGATGCTATTTGCTCCTGTGAAATATTTTGTTCCTGACATATAACTAATAATATCCAAAACTGGTTTTCATTTATATTCAATTCAGATAAATATTTATTAAAAAAGTTAAGATATTGGCGGGCGACAAGTCCGATGAAAAATCCTATGGGAGCATTATCAATTTCATTGTTATCTATTGAATGAATATCCCATATCTCCGATTGATTATGTTCAGTTTTATCACTGTTTTTGTTATTTGAATTTGAATCCATATAAACACACTCTTGATTAATATATTATAAATTGTAATAACTATATAAAAATTACATCTTTTATGAAGGGTCATGTACCAGAAATTCAATATCAAGCCAAAAATCACACCCAATATCATTCCAATTAATATCCAGTTAGCGGACTGATTTTTCTTAATTTACACGTTTTAATGCACCATGAAATAGAGTGCTACAATACTTGGCAATGCAATGATGATTGTGTTTCTAACCATCCTGAAACGATGCTTTATCCATTCTTTTTCACTCAATTCCTTAGTTTTAGGTATTTTCAAAACAGTCAAGATAATACTTGCTGCCAAGAATATGAAATAAGCATTGATGATAAATAGATATCCCGCTCCAAGAAGCATGTTCCATTGGCCGTTGGCAATTGAATATCCGCATGTACATAATGGTGGCATCAATGCTGTTGCGATTGCAACACCTGGAATTACGGTATTTGTTTTGTCAAGTCGGGTTTGTCCGATGATTCCTGCAATACCACCAAAGAACGCAATCAAAACATCAAAAAAGGTTGGAGATGTCCTTGCAATCAATTCAACAGTAGGCTCCTTAACTGGAGATAAGAAAAAATAAATTGAAGCGGCAGCCACGCTAATTACAACCTGTATTCCCAAACCAATCATGTGATTTCGAAGAAGAACATAATCTGCAGACACATTTCCATATGCAGAAGCAAGAATACTTCCCATAATTGGTGAGATTAACATTGCACCTATAATGACTGCAGTTGAGCTTACATTAAGGCCAACAGATGCAATTATCATTGCACATACCATTACACACATGTTGGTTCCTGTAATTTTCCCGCCATCAAGTAGACGTTCACGAATCTTTTCATGAGGTGCTGAGTCCTCTGATAATGAAAAAGCTGTTCTGACTTTTTCTTTCATTGTCTCATTTTGATTTTTAAAACTCATTTTCTCATTTTCCTTTATTTATTTATTTTCCATTGTCATTTATTATATTATATGTCCTTTCAGTTAATATTTTCTTAAAGATTAAAAAGTCTAAGAATTATTTTTTTTTGATTTTTGAAGCCATATCTCTTTAACTCTTTTTAATAGTAATAATCGTATTATTCAATCCCAATATCTGTGAATAGTCAATATTATCTGAAATGTTTACTAGCATGTTAATAATGTCTGGATCTATAGATGTATCGGCGTTTGGATTGTATCCCATTCCTGAATTTTTGATAGAAATGATTGTAGAATCCTCGCTATCCCTAACAATCACATCAATCCAATCCAATTCATCATTTATGTCAAGAATGTAAATGAGAATATCTTCTATTGCCAAGCTGACTAATCCAGACACTTTTTCATCTGGAAGGAACTCCTGAACCTGTCTGGACAGGTAAATTGCATCGTTTTTATCGGCATGAATTGTGTACTCAAGCATTTTCTCATTTTTATCATGATGTTTTTTTAGGAAAAATCCTGTGTACTCTCCATTGGTCTTTTTATTCAGATATACTGAGTATAGATAAATGATAACTAGTGTAGCCACTTCTGATGCTGCAAACGCAAACCATATTCCCTCTTCCTTCCAAATGACTGAGAATATGAATACGAATGCAACGGGAAAAATCAAACCGTTCAACAGGGTAAGGATGTTTGCCAATTTCATGTTCTGTATGGATTGAACGTAGAATATGTACAGGAAGTTTATTGAATATGCCAATAGACTTAATGAGAATATTCTGACTGCATTCATTACCACAGGAACTTGTGAAGAATCGCTTAGTGAGAACATGGCCAGTATTGTTTGTGGAAATAGTGTAAAGAGTGCAGTAAAAAACACTCCAAATGCTATAGTTATCTTCAAGGACCTTCTTGCGACATACTCAACACCATTATAATCTTTTTCTTGGAAATAAACAGTCACAATCGGTAAAAGTGATTGGGATGTGCCGAAAATGAATATGCTCACCACCAGTGCTGTATTGCAACACATGTTGAAAGCAACAAGACCCACATTCGCCATGACTCCAAGGATAATGAAATTGATAATAACCAGTTTAATTGATTGATACAGTGCTATTGAAGATGATGAAAATCCTGTTTTGCATATTTTGACCATATATTTCCAGAATTTACCAAATTCAATTTTAATCAGCTTAAATGTCCGTTTAGAATTAAAAAAATATGTGCACAGATAAACTGTTGCGATTAGATACCCCAATACCATACCTAACGCCGCACCTCCAATTCCCATATTGAAATAGTGTATGAGGAACACATCAAATACAACGTTCAATACATTAGCCATAAGAAATGCCCTGAATTGCAACTGTACAAAATCATCGATTTTAGCAAAGTAAGCCAACACAATGAAAAAGCAGATGAATGGAATTGCCAGAAGATAATATTTAAAGTATTCGAAGACCAATGGCCTTAATTGGCATGAATTGCATAATATCTGAAGTAAGCTATCCGGAAACAGCAGTCCAATTAGCATGATCAATACTGAAATTATTATTATGCTTATAAGTGAAATAGTAAAGATATGATTGGCCGTTTCATCATTGAAGTTTGCCTTTTCACTGGTTGCAAGTATTGTGCCTCCAAAACCTATCAGCCAGTAAATCATATTGATAAACTGGACCAACGGTTCCATACATTGAATTACTGACAGGTTCATCGGACCTAACAATGCACTGATTATGAATGCATCCGCTAGAATTGCAAAATTTCCTGCTATTGCAGCAAGCAGCGTTGGAATGAACAATTCTTTAAATTTTGAATTCAATAGGTTATATCTTCTTTCATATGGCATTTTAGTCACTGTTATTTTTTTAAAGAAATCATGTTCCTTTTGAGGCAATTATCACGTCATAAATGTAATATGGGGGAAGCTCTATATTATAATCTAAAACTTTTATCAATGCTTCAATACCTTTTCGTCCGCTTGACATTAATTCATAAGTATTTTTTGGAACGAAAATGAATCCGCCACTTTTAACCTTTAGGAATGCATCCAAGATAATTTTTACCTTTTCCGCTTCATTTTTATCTATAAGGCTCTTGTTGAGATTTATTATTATGTAATCAAAGTTGCCTTTTAAATCCTTGATTTTTTCTTGGCTAATCTGGTAAATGTCAACACCCTCGCAAAATTGGTCGGTTACAAAAAGTCCAGTTCCATGTCTTTCAATTTTCTTAATCATAGGTATGATTTCATTTAAATATGTTTCATCATCTTTTAATTCCGGATATGCAACATCATCACTTAGAATTAATGAAAATGCATTTCTCTCAACATCTCTAAGGAATTTCAGGTCATGATCAACATTGGCCTTGTTTTCATTAACCAAAAAGACATATCCTGCGGCTGTGTTTAAATCTGTTGTTTTTTGGAAAAGCATGTCATGATAAGTTGAATTGGCCATGCTGCTTCCATGAAATGCCTTTAATTTTTTTTCTATGTTTACTATCGGTGATGAGCGAACAATCATGTTTTTAGGAGTGATGAAGAATTTCAAGGTACCATGAGCATATAATTTGTATCTCATGTACAATTGGTCATAGAAACATTTTGGCTTTAAGTATGAATCAAGGATGCTGTCTGTTTCGTGCTGGCCGGAAATTCTGTCTAGGAAATCTGCCGGCATGCCTCCACCGCATGGGCGGCAATTGACTTCAATCAAAACTGGACCTTTTTCATCTATCATGTATTCTCCATGAACTGGCCCGTATTGGATTTCCAATGCATCAGCAACTTTATATGCATATTCGACCATTTCAGCTTCTCCTAAACTCAAATCATTCACGGTTTCACAGGAATCATAAACAATTGCTCCCTCTGATGTTTTAACTTTATTATATTTCCAGACTAAAGTAACGCGATGAATACCTTTATGAGATACTGTATTGACAATATATTCTGTACCGTTTATCCTTTCCTGAATTATAAGTTCCTCTATTTCATCCCCGTAATAGTTGACGTTGTCAAATAGTCGGTTGATTGAGTCAATCATCTCTTCTCTACTTTCGCAGATGCGCACGCTTGCTGAACCTGCACTGTATGTAGGTTTCATTACAACTTCAGTTAGGTTTTCACTGTCATAAAATTCGAGTGCTTCATCCAAATTGTGGACAACCTTTCCCTTAATTGAACGAAGTCCTCTTTCAGTCAATCTGGTGTGCATTTCATTTTTTAAGGTCATTGCATCAAGATTTTCGATTGAATTTCCCAAAAGTTCTAGCTCATGTGTTAATTTGGCCGCTAAAACAACTCCTCGTTCATTTCCAGGAACAATTAGGAGCGGATCAAACTTTTTCACTTCATCAAGGGTTTCTTTGAATGTGTCCTTTTCATAGATCATGTCAAATTCATATGGAATCAGTTTATATTCCTCCAGAACATGATCTCCAAATTTTTTCCCATCTTCGGTATCTGAATCTTTTAAATGCAGCACGATAGGATTGTATCCTCTATTGATTATATCCCCTATAAAATTTTTTCCAGTGGAAATGCACTCGACAACTATAATATTTCTCATAAATATCTCCTTATTTTCAGTATTATTTTATTCTAATCAGTTATGAATGTCATGATAACTTTAAAATATAGGATAATTTTTCTCTTGAAATGCTGGGTTCATAACAGAGAGTTAACAATATCCCAAAGGGATTATGATTTAGAAATTTAAATCTGTTAAAAATGTGTCAAAAAATGTATTAACAACTAGTTCATTACTTTCTTGCTTATCACCATTTTTTATTTGAATTGAAATCCCTATGAACACACTCATTATATGTATCTATTAATTTTTTTATATAAATAATACTTTAATTTTGAAACTAATTATATTCTAATTATCAAGTAAATATTAATGTAAAATTAAAATTTTATAAGGGAAGTATTTATTAATAAAGAAAAATATATAAAAAATATGATTAATTAAATTTAATTAATTTAAAAATGAAACTAAATTGGTGAAATTATGAGTTTTGAAGAAAAAAAAGAAGAACTAAATATTAAAAAAGAAGAAAAAATACTGGAAATGAATCAAAAGAAAACTAATGCAAAAATAAAATTTGAAGAAAAAGTATTAGAAGAGAAAAAAGCTAGAAATCAAAGGAAAATAGAAGCTCATCTTAATTTAGCAGATGCAAGAATCGAAGATGCATTAGATGATGCTGATTTAGCAATTTCCATTTTAAATAATGATGTTGAATTCGCAATTGAAAACGATGAACAAGATGCTGATTTAATTTTATTTAAAGCAGAAAACATTTTAGAAGAAATCTTGTTAAGAACACAATTAAGAATTCAAATTGCAAAAAATGAATTGATTGCAAACCTTCAAGAAGATCTTGACGACACAATAGAATCAATAAACCTTGAAGAAAGCATTGCTGATTTAAAAGACAAATCAGCTACTGTTGTAACTACTTTACAAGGTAAAATTGCAACTGAAAAAGAAGAATTTAATAAAAAATATGGTGAATAATCAATTTCACCCTTTTATTTTTCATTTTAAATAATTTCGCAAGAAATAGAAAATTAAAATAATGATTTAAATGAATTACAAACTTATACTGGGAATTTTGTTGATTATATTTGGATTAATTTTTGCAATTTACCCAACATATAGTGCAGGTGCAGTATCCTTTATTGCAGGAATATCTTTAATTGCATTTGGATTCGCAGCCATTATCGATGGATTTTCCTTATGGAGCATGATGGCGCATATATCTGGTATTGAGATATTGCTTGGAATGTTGGCAATGCTATTTGGACTATTGTTTATTTATAATATTGATGCATTATCATTCCTTGTTTCTTTCCAATTTTATTTGATTGCATTTATTCTAATATTTATTGGAATACTTGGCTTATTTTCAGGATCAGAAACAATGTCAAAACTTACTTCAATATTAATTATAATATTAGGAATAATAGCAATTTTCTTGGCTGCATTTTCATTAGCACAACCGTTATACGTCGCAATCATAGTTGGAATATGTCTAATTATGCAAGGAATAACATTCATAGCAGCAGGAATAACTGAAAATTAAATAGGTGATAGCTATGGATAAAGATACAAAAGAGCGTTTAGGTGAAATTAAAGAAACCATGAAGAAATATGGCTTCGATAAAATTTTAGGTCAGAGTGCAAAAAACAAAATTCGTCGAAAAGATGATGATGAATCATCAGAACTTTTACTGGATGATGAAATTCCGGTAAAGTTAAGGCTGATGCTTCAGGATCTGGGAACAACATTCATCAAGTTAGGTCAGCTTTTAAGTACAAGACCTGATGTTGTAGGAGACCGTATAGCTAATGAATTGGCCAATCTGCAGGATGACAATCCGGCAATTACCTATGAACAGGTAAAAGCAATTGTTGAAAGGGAACTTAACGGTAAAATTGAGGATTTATTCGAAGATTTTTCACAACAACATTTAGCTACCGCATCTATTGGTCAGGTTCATGAAGCCAAATTAGTAACTGGTGAGAGAGTTGCTGTCAAAATCCAGAAAGAAGGCATTACCGACAAGATTGACCTTGACTTAAGGATAATGAAATATATTGCCAATCGTGCGGATAAATGGAATGCCGATTTGAGAAAATTAAACCTGCCAGGAATCATGGATGAGTTTGATCGTTCTATTCATCAGGAAATTGACTACAACAACGAATTCATGAACATGCAACGCATAGAATTGAATTTTGAAGACAATCCAAGCATTCACATTCCAGCTACATATCCTAAATATTGTACATCAAAAGTCTTAACAATGGAATTCATTGACGGCACTAAATTAAATGATGTCTATGCAAGTTCAGGCGATGAATTTGATAAAAAGCTTTTAGCTAAAAATGTTTTAGATTCATATCTCCAGCAATTGTTCATTGACGGATTTTTCCATGGAGACCCACATCCGGGCAATGTGCAGATTTTAGAAAACAATGTAGTGTGCTATCTTGATTTCGGTATGATGGGTTTCTTTGATGAAAAGTTCAAACGTGACCTTTCAGAAGTAGTGCTGTTATTTATGGACCAGGATGTTGACGGACTGATAAATCAGCTAATGTATATGGATATACTGGATTATGACATTGACACAACAAGTTTAAGAAGAGACCTGAATGATTTATTCGCAAGATACTTCGGTGTTAAGCTCAATCGTTTTGATGGTGTTTTGGAAGCCTTGCTTAGTCTTATGCAGGAGTATGGCGTTATTCTTCCAAATGAAATTGTTACAATGGCAAGAGGTCTGTCAATGATTGAGGCTGTTGCACATAACCTTGATCCGGAAATTGATGTTTTTGCAGCACTAAAACCGGTTGCTGTTCAAATTGCCAAAAATAGGATTGATCCTAAAAGATATTTGAAAAGCAAAAAGAGCAATGCAATCCTTTATGGTCACATGCTTCAAAGCTTGCCTAAACTTCTCACAAGGACCATTCACAAGATTGAAAATGATGAACTGCAGTTCCATCTTGAAGTTGACATAACCGACAAGGTTACAATAATTGCATTAATCTCAGCACTCATCATCGGTTCTTCAGTCGTTTCATTCGGACCAAGAGCATTCGATATTCCAATAATTTCTCTAATTGGTTACATAATAGCCATAATCTTAAGCATTATCGGTATAAGAAAATTCGTTTTAAACTAAAAACAATATCATGAGGAATTAATTATTCCTCAAAACTATTTTTTAACTAAAATAAAATACAATATATGATTCATTAATGAATTTGGGGGAAAACATCATGTTTAAAAAAGCATTTAAGGGAACCGCACCGGATTACAGCGAAAGTAAAAACTGGCTTGAACTGCCGGAAAATCCGGATAAAAAAGCAGATTTAATATACTTATACCCTTCAAGCTGCAATGATCTCGCAGCAGATACCATATGTGATATTGACAACATATCCATGATTGAAGGTGCAAAACGTAATTACGCCCAACAAGCCACCGCATTTGAACCATTCACAAATATTTATGCCCCATATTGGAGGCAAGTTAATGCCCTAAAACTTCCAATGATGAGTTTTGAAGAGGTGGATAATGCAGAATGGAGTGAACCAAGGACAGATGTATATGCTGCATTGGATTATTATTTTGAAAATCTGAATAACGGAAAGCCATATTTCTTTGCAGGACATTCACAAGGCTCCAGACTGATTTACATGGTTTTGTCCGAATATATGAAAGAACATCCTGATTACTATGAAAATATGATTGCAGCATATTGCATTGGAGATTCACTAACCAAAGAATACCTTAAAGAAAATCCCCACATCAAAGCAGCCCAATCAGCTGACGATTTGGGTGTTGTTGTTTCATGGAATACTGAAGGACCTGCAAACAAGGGTAAAAACTCACTGGTGATTGCTCCAGGTGCAGTTGCAATAAATCCTCTAAATTGGTGTGTTGATGAAACACCTGCAGATGCAGAATTAAACCTTGGAACTTTCGTGCCCCATTTGGAGGATTGTGGAATGGATGAACTGCCCATCAAAGCAGATGCCATGATAGACCTTGAAAGAGGTTCAGTCATGGTGATGAATCCCGCATTCGCACAATGTTCTATTACAGCACTTCCAGGATTTGAAGTGTTTGAACCGGTTTTTGGACCTGCAAGCTATCATGGCTGCGATTATTCATTCTTTTATATGAACATACGTGAAAATGCAAATGCAAGACTTAAATCATGGTTAAATGATAAAACCGATTAATTTTAACAATTATAAATGTTAACGATGCAGTAAATCCAACAAGTCAAAAATAATTAATGGTGATGAAAATGAAAATAAAAAAGAAATTAGTTATTACATTGTTCTTACTATGTCTATTAATGATAGGTGCAGTTAGTGCAGCAAATAATGATACTGTAGTAAGTAGTGATGAAATGAGGATACATATACTGTTTTAGCACAGGATGATGCAAAAGCAGTTAGCAGCAATAATGATGAATCCATCCTCAAAGAGGATAAACATCATTAAAAACATTAAATGAAGCAAATGATTCTGAAAAAGAATTGGATAATGATTATATTCATAGTGGAAGTTCAGATTCTGAATTGAAAAATGGAATTATTATTAATGACACATTAATTTTTGATGCAAAACAATTAATGGAAATGGTCAGGAATTAATTTTTAATATTACAACACCAGCGGAGGTACTTATAGAAAATTTAAACATAATCAATGGTAATGCATATCAGACCAATAATCATACTGATGATAATTTAACTGCAGAACTTGTAAATAATACTGCTGAGACTGATTTTAAAATCAACAAGGCTGCAAATCCTTTAGCTGTCAAAGCAAAAACAGTTACTGTTAAATTTTCAGCTGTTAAAAAGAAAGCACAAACACTTGCAGCATCAAAGGTTGTTACATTTATCAAAAAAGGTCAAGGAACATTAACCTACGCTAAAGTTAGTGGTAACAATAAAATCACCATCGACAAAAAGACAGGTAAAGTAACAATCAAAAAAGACCTTAAAAAAGGAACATATAACGTGAAAGTAAAAATCAAAGCAAATGGTAATGCTAACTACAAAGCATCCGCTTTTAAAACTGTTACTTTTAAAATTAAAGTTCAATAAATGGATTCAATTCCCTTTCATTCTATTTTTTTAAATTTTTACAAGCATTATGAATGATAAAATAAATTACTATTTTTCCACCCATCATAATTAAGTTCCATAGTCAACTCGATAAGTTTATTTTATCAGTTTTTGATATAAATGTTTCCAACAACGACCTGTGTTATTGCATTGCTAAAGTATTATATATGGGGGTATTAATTAAATAGCTATTAATTATATATAATTTAAAAAAGTAAAATATTATTAATTAACATAATTGAGGTATTATATGAAAGGAGATGTATATTACGGAAAAGGAATTAGGGAACTTGAAGGGGAATATCCTGATTTATATGAGTTGGTGTCTGATTTGAACAGCACTGTCT